>JAHHLP010000316.1 GCA_018679295.1 Rhodothermia bacterium | reverse complement strand
GTCGAGAGTCCATTTTGTAAGTTCTTCAACTCGATTTTGCCGGTCACGGCCGCGTCCGGCTTAGCGTCCTGACTCCCAAGATTTGAATGTCGAGCGGAATGCGTTTCTGTGTTTGCATCAAGCAGGTCCCCGACGTAGCCGCCCCGGTTCATACGGGTCGCATGGTTCTCAACGCGTATGATGCCTCGGCGGTAGAGGAGGCGATCGTTCTTAAGGAGAAGCATGGCGGCACCGTCGACCTCGTCCTCGTCGGTCCATCCGGTGCTACGGAGACAATCCGAAAGGCACTCGCGATGGGTGCTGACGATGCCTATCACATCATTGCGGAAGATCATGACAAGCTGGATTCGTTTGCCATCGCAAGCATGCTGGCCGGCTTCTTCGAGGGTAGGGAGTACGATGTCATCGCGTGCGGCAAACAGGCGCAGGATACGGACGCTGGGCTGACCGGCCCGATGCTGGCCGAAATGAAAGGCCTTCCGTACGCCTCCAATGCGGTTGGTCTCGACATCGAGGGGGACCGACTCGTCGTTACGCGGCAGGGAGATTCAGGGCAGGAGATTCTGGTTCTGAGCCCTCCGTGCCTGGTCACCTGTTCCAACGACATGAACGACCCGCGCATTCCAAACCTGAGGGGAATCATGGCGGCCAAGAAGAAAACCATCGAGTCGCTGCCGATGGACCAGGTTGGCGGCAACGTTTCTCCGCGATCGCAGACGATAGACGTGTTCGATCCTCCCGGAAGAGAGCCCGGGGTGATGCTGGACGGAGAGCCGAATGAGATGGCGGGCACCCTCGTAAACAAGCTGGCCAACGAAGCGAAGGTGATTTAGGAGTCGACTGTCTATGGCAAGAGTGTTGTGCGTCGCGGCCGTCCAGGATGGCCGAATCAAGCGATCATCCCTCGAAGTGCTGACCCATTTCCGGCAGCTGTGCGACCGCAGCGGCGGGGCTGTCGAAGCGGTCGTTCTCGACCCTCAGCCGAATCAATTCGTGGACACGCTTCAGAAATACGGTGCCTCCCGCATCTTCCTTGTTGCCGGAGACGCCTTCGGGCAGCACCTCAACGAGCCGGTCGTCCGGGCGCTGGAATCGGTGTTCCGGCAGTCTGGCGCGGACGCCATCGCGTTTGCCTCGACAGAGTCTGCGAAAGATGTGTTGGGGGCGCTGTCCGTACGACTCGGCGCTGCCGTCCTGTCGGACGTCGCCGACGTCGACGTTCGAGACGGTGATTGGGTAGCGACCCGACCGGTGATGGCAGCCAAGCGGCACGCCAGGACGAAAGCGCTGACAACCCCGGTCATCGTGTCGGTTCGGGCCGGCTCCTACGTGGCGTCCGAAGCACCGGCGGAAGCTGACGTTGTGGAGGTTTCATTCTCCGACGACGAGCAAGCACGGCGCCCGGAGATTCGAGAAGTGTTAGTTGCGCTTGGTGGCACTGTCGACCTGTCGGAGGCGACCGTGGTCGTCGCTGCAGGCCGCGGCGTCAAGGACAACGAGGGCCGACAACTGATCGAAGAGTTGGCCGAGGTCTTCAAGGCGCCGATCGGGGCAACACGGGCCGTCGTTGAATCAGGGATGTATCCAGCGACGTCCCAGATCGGGCAGACAGGCAAGGTGGTGTCCCCGGACTTGTACTTTGCGATCGGGATCTCCGGCGCGATACAGCACGTGGCAGGAATGGTGAACAGTCGTGTCATCGTGGCGATCAACAAAGATCCCGACGCCCCCATTTTCCAATATTGCACGTACGGCCTTGTGGGTGATCTCTACAAGATCCTTCCCTCTCTCACCGAGGAATTGCGGGCAGCCGTTGCGGGCTGATCAACCAAATGGAAGAAAGGTTCGACTGCATCGTAGTCGGTGGCGGCATTGCCGGGCTGAGCGCGGCCATGGTACTGGCCCGGGCGAACAAGCGCTTCCTTCTTATCGAGCGGGGTGAGTTCTGCGGCGCAAAGAACGTCTCCGGTGGGGTGCTTTGGGGCTCCGATCTGGAGCGACTCGTGCCGGGATACTCGACCGATGCTGATGCAGGCTTCGAGCGTTTCGTCGGCCATCGGCGCCTTACGTTCCTCGATGACCAGTCTTCATTCAGTCTCGATTTCAAGTCGGGTCATTTTCACGAGACACCGTTTTCGGGCGTCATCGTGCTGAGGGCGCGATTTGATGAATGGCTGGCCACAAAGGTGCAGGAAGCTATCGACGCCAGCTCCGTGGCAGACGAATCCTTCCTTGCGACCAACGTCCTCGTTGATCGCGTGATTCAGGAAGACGGTCGCGTCACCGGGATTCAGGCGGGAGAGGAGCAGTTCTTCGCCGACTGCGTGATCCTCGCCGAGGGCGTGAACAACTTGCTTACGAGGCAGGTGGGGCTGCAGCCGGACTATGTACCGGCGGACCACGTCGCGGTGGGGGTCAAAGAGGTGATCGGTTTGGACCGGACCGTTGTCGAGGAGCGTTTTCAACTGGACGGATTGGCGGGGATGACCAACGAGTTTGTGGGTTACGCAACCGCCGGCGTCGAGGGGGGAGGATTTCTCTACACAAATCGAGAGTCGGTATCAATCGGTCTTGTTCTCGGGATGAAAGATCTTCGGGAGAAGCGCGTGAAGCCGTACGACATCTTGAACGACTTCAAGTCACACCCTGCGGTCGCGGACACGCTTCGCGGTGGTGAAGTTTTGGAGTACTCGGCACATGTCGTTTCCACGGGCGATATGGGCAGCATGCCGAAGCAGCTTTACGGTGACGGTGTACTGGTGGTTGGGGAGGCTGGACATCTTCTGATGAATTCAGGCAGGGCGATTCAAGGGATGGACTACGCGATGCGGTCCGGCATCTTGGCTGCCGAAACGGTAGTCGAAGCGGCCGCCGACGTGGACTTCAGCTCCAGCTCGCTTCGCCGATACGAACAGGCCCTTGAGGCGTCCTTTGTCATGAAAGATCTCAAGGGTTTTCAAGACGCGGTGCACCTGCTTCACGACCCAATCATGTACGAAAAGATGCCTGCGGTATTGTGCGATTTTGGCAGGTCGTTCTTCACGGTTGAAAGTGAACCCACGGAGAAAGCGATCAAGTCTTTCCGGAAGGCGGCCAAGAAACATCTTACCACTTGGGAGTTGGTAAGACTCTCCGCGAAGGCTGCCAAATCCCTTTGAGCAGATTAACCAAGCCTATTATCCGAAGTCGATGGAGTTACTAAGTATTGCAGAACGGTTGGGCAAGGTAGCTTATCGAAATCAGGGACGGAGTGAGGCCCGCGCTCACATCGAGGTCGATACGGACATCTGTAATGCTACATGCCCGCACAAGTGCACAACCTACGTTTGTCCGGCAAACTGCTACACGCTCGATGAGGCGGGTAAGGTGCATTTCCAGTTTGAGGACTGCATCGAGTGCGGGACCTGCATGTATGCCTGTGATCAGGGCGCGGTGACGTGGAGGTACCCGGACCCGGAGGTAGGACGAGGAGTTAACTGGAGCCTCGGCTAGTTGAGCCCTCACGAGCAGTCAACTTAGGTGCAGATATAGCCACCGGCTTATTAACCGACAAGAGATTCAAATGCTGAAGCATAAATTCAACAAGGACGATGCCTTTCTCTTTGAGGAGATGTTGAGCGAGGAAGACCGGCTGATCATGGAGTCGGCTCGCGAGTATTCGCAATCGCGTCTCGAGCCGCGTGCCCTCGAAGGAAACCAGGACGAGATATTCCACCCGGAGATCCCCGCGGAGATGGGTGAGTTGGGGTTGCTTGGGGCAACGATCCCGGTGGAATATGGCGGTTCGGGGGTGAGTTACACGGCGTACGGGTTGATCGCCCGCGAGTTAGAGAGGGTCGACTCATCGTATCGGTCGTTCTGCTCGGTGCAGTCCTCGCTCGTCATGTATCCGATTCATGAGTTCGGCACCGAAGAAATGAAGTTGCGGCTGCTGCCCGGGCTCGCGACAGGCGAACTGATCGGGTGCTTTGGTCTCACGGAGCCGGATCACGGGTCGGATCCGGGCTCGATGAAGTCAACCGCTACCCGAACTGAGGGTGGATGGATCCTGAATGGTGCGAAGATGTGGATCACGAACTCGTCCGTTGCCGATGTGGCGGTAGTTTGGGCGAAGGCGCGAGAGCATGCAGGTGAGGAAGGGGTAATCCGAGGCTTCGTCTTGGAGAAGGGCATGGACGGGTGGACCGCACCAAAGACCCACAACAAAATGTCGCTGCGAGCTTCCGTTACGGGCGAGATCGTGATGGAGGACTGCTTTGTTCCGGACGCGAACGTGTTTCCGGATGTTACCGGATTGAAGGGACCGTTCTCGTGTCTCAACAACGCACGGTATGGTATCGTATGGGGCGCCCTTGGAGCGGCTGAAGATTGCTATCAGCGAGCTAGAACCTATGTCGCCGAGAGGACGCAATTCGGCTACCCGCTGGCCGCGATGCAACTCATTCAGACGAAGCTCGCCAACATGCTCACGGACATTACGCAAATGCAGCTGTTGTCGTGGAGGCTGGGTCACTTGATGGATCAAAGTCGTGCCGTACCGTCGATGGTCTCTCTGGCAAAACGCAACAACTGTGGGACCGCACTGGAAATAGCGCGCGTCGCACGCGACATGCTCGGTGGTAATGGCATTACGGGTGAATACCGTGTCATACATCACATGGTTAACCTGGAGAGCGTAAATACCTACGAGGGCACCTACGACATTCACGGCCTGATTCTCGGAAGGGAGATCACCGGCATTCAGTCTTTTGTGCCGCGCGGAAATGACGGGAATCGGGTCGAATCGAAGAGCAAGCTGGCTGAGCACGCAAGTAACTGAAGGGAGTGCCGTAGCCTGAATCAAGTGACGCCCACGATCGCGGCCGCGATGAAGATCGCCCAGTGGCCGGACTTTGAATGGAACTGGCTGCAACCGAAAGGTACCGATGCTCTAAGGCAGTTGGTTCTTCGCTCGACGCGCCGAAGAGTAGTGGATCGCTCGGCCTCGACGGGAGGTGCTGGCGCGGAAGGGTCTTGATTAACCAGGAAGAAAGCTCTTCCTAAGATGGAGGCGGTGTTGCCGATGGCGGGCAACATTCGTCTTCTGTTCGACGTACTCGCGTTGAAACTCAAACGGTCTGCATCACTATGGAAGAGATCATCGTCGTCGCCATCGTCTTCGGTTCGCTTCTCGCTGCGCTGAAGCTGATACTCGATTTCGTCCGCGACAAGCGCGGAGTCAGGTCGGTGGATGCGGACCGCAGTATTACGACGACGCAATTGTCGGACATGATAGACGAGGAGGTTGCTATCGCCACCAAGAGTCTCGAGAAACGAGTCGAAAACCTCGAAGCTATTGCGGTAGAAACCCCGATCCTGCCCGAGGGGGCCGCTTCAGGACGGCTTGAACTGCCAATAGAGAGCGAGACCGACACGGAGGCCGCGGAGGCGGCGGTCCGCAACCGCGCTCGCAGCTAGGCCTCACAGGCTCCACGTTGGTCGGACTCGGGTGACCCTGGAAAGCACGACGACTCTGAAATGCAAGAGCCGTTGCGGACCGACCGCAACGGCTCTGTTTTTTGTCGGGCGCTCGTTTCACTGCAGTCACTGGAGCCCGGCAACCACGAGTCGGACGGTCTAGGCAGCAACCGCTTCGTCGGCCGGCTCCTTCGTGAGCCGCGACTGCGCAGCAGCAAGACGCGCAATCGGCACCCTGAACGGAGAGCATGACACGTAGTTCATCCCCACATCGTAGCAGAACGAGACCGACGCCGGATCGCCACCATGCTCACCGCAGATGCCGACCTTGAGGTCCTCCTTCACGGATCTGCCTAACGACGTACCCATTTTGACCAACTGGCCTACGCCACGGATGTCGATCGACTGGAACGGGTCTTCTTCCAGAATCTTGCGGTCGACGTACTCGGGAAGGAACCTCCCGGCGTCGTCGCGACTGTAGCCGAAGGTCATCTGGGTGAGGTCGTTCGTTCCGAACGAGAAGAAGTCGGCTTCGCGAGCCACTTCGTCCGCCGTTAGCGCCGCGCGCGGAATTTCAATCATGGTGCCGACCAGATAATCTATCCGCGAACCTTTTTCCGCGAAGACTCTCTCGGCCGTTTCCTGAATTACGCTTTTCTGGTTCTCGAACTCTTGCACGGTTCCGATCAGCGGAACCATGATTTCGGGAAGCACCTTCACGCCTTCACTCTGGAGTTCCACTGCGGCTTCAATTATGGCCCGTGTTTGCATCTCGGTGATCTCGGGATACGTGACACCAAGCCGACAGCCTCTGTGACCCAGCATGGGATTGAGCTCCTCAAGAGCCTCGACCTTGGCGACCACTTGCTCGACATTGATACCAAGAGCTTCGGCGAGCTCTTTTTGCCCCTCTTCCTCGTGGGGCAGAAATTCATGGAGCGGTGGGTCGAGCAAACGAATGGTTACCGGGTAGCCGTCCATCGCTCGGAAGATGCCGGTAAAGTCGTCCTTCTGAAACGGTAGAAGTTGGTCGAGTGCCTTTCGCCGCTCTTCCTCTGAGGTGGCCATGATCATCTCACGCATCGGAATGATGCGATCACCCTCAAAGAACATGTGCTCGGTCCTGCACAGACCAATTCCGACGGCGCCGAGGGTTCGGGCACGTTCTGCGTCCTGCGGCGTGTCCGCGTTGGTTCGCACACCCATGTCCTGAAACTCGGCGACCCATTGCATGAACGTGTCGAAGTCGCCGCCCATCTTTGGAGGCACCAGCGTCTGCTGGCCCCGGATCACTTGGCCCGTCGACCCGTCGATCGAGATCCAGTCGCCCTCCTTAATGGTGACGTGACCGTTTGTGAACGACCCTGACTCATAGTTGACCACGATGTCACCGCATCCTGCGACGCATGGCTTGCCCCATCCACGGGCCACGACAGCAGCATGACTCGTCATTCCGCCTCGCGATGTAAGGATTCCCTGCGCCGCATCCATTCCTCCAACATCCTCAGGACTGGTCTCGATGCGAATCAGGATTACCTTCCGACCGTCTTCCTGAGCCTTTTCGGCTTCCACGGCCGAGAATACCGCCTGGCCGACCGCCGCTCCGGGCGATGCGGGCAACCCCTTTCCAATTACCTGATCCTGAAACTCCTTGGGGTTCCTGAATCGGGGGTGCATCAGTTGATCGAGGTGTCTCGGTTCGACGAGTTTTTCGACAGCCGTTCTCCTGGAGACAAGCCCTTCAGATACCATGTCGACGGCGATCTTTACTGCAGCCGTTCCCGTCCTCTTTCCGTTTCGGGTCTGCAAAATGAAGAGCCGCCCTTCCTGAATCGTAAACTCGATGTCCTGCATATTCTGGTAGTGCTCTTCGAGCTTCTGCGTCCAGTGGACGAGTTCATCATATGCTTCCGGCAACTGCTCTTTCAGCTTCGAGATGTTCTCGGGTGTTCGAATTCCTGCAACCACGTCCTCTCCCTGGGCGTCGATCAGGTATTCTCCATAGAGCTTGTGCTCGCCCGTGGACGGATTGCGCGTGAAACACACGCCGGTGCCGCTGGTCTCTCCCATATCGCCGAAGACCATCGCTTGCACATTCACGGCGGTGCCGATGAGGCCCTTGATTTGGTTGATCCGGCGATACTTGTTGGCCCGCTCGGAGTCCCATGAGCTAAAGACAGCGTTGATCGAAAGTCTCAGCTGCTCCTGCGGGTCGGTAGGGAACATAAATCCCGTATACTTCCGGTAGATCGCTTTGTACCTGCCGACCAGATCCTTGAGATGTTCGGCATCGAGATCAACGTCGCTTTCTACCCCAGCCTCTTCCTTTACGGCCTCGAGCGCCCGCTCGAAGCGCAAGTGGGGGACTCCCATGACAACATTGCCGAACATGTCGATGAATCGGCGATAGGCGTCGAAGGCAAACTTCTGGTTTCCCGTCTTCCGGGCAAGTCCTCTTGCCACATCGTCGTTTATACCGAGGTTCAGAACGGTGTCCATCATACCCGGCATCGAAACCGCGGCGCCACTGCGCACAGAAACGAGCAGCGGTCGCTCCGGGTCACCCAATTTTAGGTCCAGTGTTTCTTCCAGGTGCCGAATGCCATCCGCCACCTGCTCTTCCAGTCCATCCGGCCACTTGCCGCCCGACTCGGTGTAGTACCGGCACGATTCAGTGCTGATCGTGAAACCTGGAGGAACGGGTAGTCCGATAGAACTCATCTCGGCCAAGTTCGCGCCCTTGCCGCCAAGCAGATCGCGCATGCTTCGGTCCGCCTCGGCAGACCCGTTTCCAAACTTGTAGACTTTTTTGTCAGATATCGAAGTCATGGCTGGTGCAGCCTCTGAAGTGTACGTTGTGGGTTCACCCATTCAAGGGTGCGATTAACATGTTTGGCCCTTCGCTGGGCTCACTGCAAGACCATAAAATCGGGATTAATTGGCCCTAAAACCTGATTCAGACGGCTTTTCATTGACTCTTGGCTATCCTGATTTCTTACGGTCGGCCCTGCTGATTATCCCGGGTGCGATCGAGGCGGTGAGCCACGATTCCAACCCGCAATCGTACCACCGGCGGAACGTAAGTCCGGCCTGCCGCGTGAGAGGGGCTCAAATTTCACCGCCTCCAGCAAAATCGCGAGGGGCGATTTCGCACTTATGTTTCAGATGTCCCGCGTGAATGAAGAAGCTTGTCGTAGTCGAGTCACCCACGAAAGCGAAGACGATTCGGAATTACCTGCCGGCGGGTGAGTTCCAGGTCGAGGCAAGCATGGGACACATTCGTGACCTGCCCGCATCCGCGTCCCAGATCCCGGCGGCCGTAAAAAAGGAAGCATGGTCGCGCCTCGGAATTAATGTAGCCGAGGACTTTGAGCCGCTTTACGTGGTCCCTTCGGAGAAGAAGAAAGTCGTACAACACCTGAAGAAATCCCTTAAGGAGTCGTCCGAGCTCGTAATCGCGACAGACGAGGACCGCGAGGGAGAGTCGATTGGCTGGCACCTGGTGAACGTCCTGAAACCCAAGGTGCCTGTCCGCCGCATGGTGTTTCATGAGATCACCAAGGACGCCGTCGAGGAGGCGCTGGAGAATACGCGGGACATCAACTACGAACTCGTCGACGCCCAGGAGACGCGCAGAATCCTTGATCGGCTTGTCGGTTACTCGATTTCGCCTCTTCTATGGAAGAAGATCGCACCTCGGCTTTCTGCCGGGCGGGTGCAAAGCGTAGCGGTCCGGCTGATCGTCCAGCGTGAGAAGGAGCGCATCGCGTTTGTTCCGGCAGGGTACTGGGGCCTGAAGGCCGGTCTTGGTAAGAACGGCTCGACCTTCGACGCCACGTTGACACACCTCGATGACGTTCGTGTTGCAGTTGGACGCGACTTCGACGATGAGACAGGACTGCTGAAGACGAGCCTCGATGAGGGCAAAGACGTCGTCATTGTGGGTGAGAAGGTCGCGAGGGAACTGGCAGCGTCGCTTCCGACGCAGAAGTGGTCGGTCAACGAGGTAGAGCAGCGCACGGCGAAGAGAACACCGGCGCCTCCCTTCATTACCTCGACGCTCCAACAGGAATGCAGTCGGAAGCTGAGCCTGTCCGCGCGGCAGACCATGCAGGTGGCGCAGCGACTCTACGAGCAGGGCTACATCACCTACATGCGTACGGACTCTACGACCCTGTCTGGCGAAGCTCTTGATGCCAGCCGCGGCGTCGTGCGCAGGAAGTACGGTGAGGAGTATCTGAGCGCAAAGACCAGAACGTTTTCGGGGACGGTAGCCAACGCGCAAGAGGCGCACGAAGCGATTCGACCCGCCGGAAAGGAAATGCGCACGGCGGATGAAATCGGTCTGAGTGGTCTCGAATACAAGGTGTACGATCTAATCTGGAAGAGAACCGTGGCGACGCAGATGGCCGATGCTCGCCTTCGCTTCACTACGGTGACTATCGGCGTCGAGACCGCTGATACGAAGGCGACTTTTCGGGCGTCCGGCAGGCAGATCGAATTCCCGGGCTTCTTCCGTGCGTATGTCGAAGGATCTGATGATCCCGAGGCGGCACTCGACAATCAGGATGAACCGCTGCCCGATCTCAACCAGGGCGATGACCTCAACTGCAAAGGTGTCGAGGCAACGGGCCATGAGACGAAGCCGCCCGCACGCTTCACCGAAGCGTCGTTGATCAAGGTACTGGAGTCAGAGGGAATAGGCAGGCCCAGTACGTACGCCACCATCATGGACACGATCGTCGCCCGCGGCTACGTGAGGCGGGAGCGATCGCAACTCATCCCGACCTTCACTGCGTTCGCGACAAACAGCCTTCTCGAGAAGCAGTTCGAGAATTTGGTGGACGTGGGCTTCACCGCCGAAATGGAACGCATTCTTGATGAGATCGCCACGGGTGACAAGGCCTCAAAGCCATACTTGCGATCGTTCTACTCGGGAGAGGATGGACTGGAGAACAGGGTGTCGCAGGGCCTTGACGACATAGATGCCCGGGCAGTGTCGACGATCAGTTTCCCGAAATGGGATCCGTACGAGATACGAGTCGGCAGGTACGGTCCATATGTCGAATCCGAAGTCGACGGCGCGCGCGTCGTGGCGTCTCTGCCTCCTGACCTTGCACCGGGAGACGTCACGCGAGAGATGCTGGAGGAGGCCGTTGCGGCGGCCGGCAAGGGGGATGAGCCGCTCGGTCAGCATCCGGAAACGGGGGAGAACGTGCTCCTGAAGAAGGGCCCCTACGGCTGGTACGTGCAGCTCGGCGAGGGTGACGACAACGGCAAGCCTAAGCGCATGTCGGTACCCAAAGGTGTGGATCCGGAGCAAGTGGGCCTGGAGACCGCCGTAGATCTGCTCGCTTTGCCGCGCGAGCTTGGAACGCATCCGGAGACTGGCGAAAAAATACTGGCAAACATTGGAAGGTATGGGCCGTACGTCCAGCACAAACGGACGTTCGCATCGCTAACCGGCGATGATGATGTTCTGACTGTCGAGTTGGCGCGGGCTCTTGAACTGATCAATAAGAAGGCCAAGCGAAACGAACCGCTTCGATCGCTCGGTGATCATCCCGAAAGCGGCGAGCCAGTCGATGTTTTTGAGGGTCGGTATGGTCCATACGTTAAGCACGTAAGGACAAACGCTTCTCTTCCCGAGGGATCGGCCCCCGAGACAATTACGCTGGAGGAGGCCGTGGCCCTGCTGGAGGAGAAGAAGGCCCGCGGAAAGGGCAAGGGCCGATCCGGCAAGGCGAGGAAGAAGACGTCAGCGAAGAAGAAGACCTCAGCGAAGAAGAAGACGTCAGCGAAGAAGGAGACATCGTCGGCAAAGAAGGCGCCGAAGAAAACTTCCAAAAAGTCGCCGGGTACGAAGCGCAGCAAGAAATAGCTGCCGTGCTACCGGCCGGTGTCTCGTTCGCCCTGCCGAATCGACTCGAGAATGTTCAGGTAGCTGGCCCAGCGCTCCTGCGTAATCTTGCCCCGGTCGACGGCGTCGATTACTGCACAATCCGGTTCGTGATCGTGCGTGCAGTTGGGATAATGACACTCATCCAGCCACGGAATGAACTCAACGAAGTAGTGTCCCAGTTCTTCAGGCTCGACGTCAACGATCCCGTATTCACGAATCCCCGGTGTATCGATGACGAAGCCGCCCTCTGCCAGCTGGTATATCTCGGCATTGGTCGTGACGTGAACGCCTTTGCGCGTGCGCTCACTCACCTCGCCCGTCCGCAGTTGCAGCGATGGGTCGATCGCGTTTAGCAGGGATGACTTGCCCACGCCAGACGGCCCAGCCATTACCGTCATACGATCCTGAAGATTCGATCGCAGTACTTCGATTCCCTCGCCCGCAACGGCGCTCGTTCGCAACACGGGATACCCAATATCAGCATAGAGCCGGCACCAGTATTCGACCGGCTCTCTGATTCGATCATCTACGAGATCATACTTGTTGATGATCAGCCCTGCCGGAATACCATAGACCTCCGACATCACGAGGAATCGATCCACAAAACCCGGATTGAGTTTCGGAAGCAGGGTCGATTGAACCACCCATGCGAAATCGACGTTGGCAACTATCACGTGCTCAACTCCGACCCGCCGGCCGGCCGCCCTTCGAACGAGTTTGTTCTTGCGGGGCTTGACCTTGTTGATGATCCCGGTCGAATCCTCGAGGATGCGAATCATCACATGATCGCCTACGGCCAGAGGGTTTGTCTCACCTTTGTGCGTCAGGCGAAAGCGGCCCGGAACCTTGCAAGGTACACTACCCGACGAGGTGCTCACCTCGTACCAACTGCCGGTCGACTTGAATACAACTCCCTCTTCGAGACCTTCAGGCATGTAATTTGAGTCCGCAGGAAAGTAGATTGATTCCGGTGTCGGCCGTTGGTTGCTGTACTGAAACCTGGCTGTGCAACCTTCGTCTACTCAGACGCCGGAAACACCTTTCAAACTGAGCAACAAAATATGTCTGAGCAGGAAAACCAGCGCTCCGAGCAATATAAACGGGTCCGTGATAATTTCGAGGAACTGCCCTTCGAGGAGAAAGCCTCGTTTCTGCTGGAGGCCGTGTTTGCGACGGTAACCCGAGGAATCGAGAGGGCCGGAAAGGTCGTGTCTGAGGAACTGGAGACCGTTTTCAAGCAAGCCCAGGAGGCCGCGGAAAGGGCCGCTCGCAAGGCCAGCGACGAGTCTGACGGTGAAAGCAGCGAGAAAGCGTCAGAGAACGGAGCCGCCGATCCAGAGCCTCACGACGAAGGGAAAGGAGAAGGCGACTCGGCTGAGGGGGCGACCGAAGGCGACGAGAACAAAGAAGGATGAGTCAACCTGAACGTCGGGTCGATTTTGACTCCCTCAACCTGCTGGGTAAGGCAGTTTACGTGGGAGGGTCCGCCGTTCGGATTCTGGCCAATGCGATCGACAACGCGATCGACCGCGCGGTCGACGTAGTGGTCGAAACCGAAAAGGCGTTCAAGCAAGGACTCGACCCGAACGTTGAGGACGCCAAGATCCTCCAGGAGACCACGCAGAAGAAGTCCAGGTCGAAGAAGAGCGGCCCACGAACACCGTCCGCCGGGGACAGCAACAAAGAGCAGGATTAGCGGAGGGAGGCAGGCCTAATCGTACCAAAGCCTTGGCGGGATCAGTTTACAACTGTCTCGGCAAGCGGTACCGGTACTGCGTCCGTCTTTCTCTCGTCCTCAGGCACGCTGAACATCTCGTCAGGATCCTTTTCCTGTTTCTCATCCAGGACCAAGCCAAGGACGTCCTCCATCCGCTTCACGTAGTGCACCTGAAGACCCTCTAGTGCATCTTCAGTGATCTCTTCCACGTCCTTCTCGTTCTTCTCTGGGAGGAGCACTTGCTTTATCCCGGCCCGCTTTGCAGCCAGAACTTTCTCTTTGATACCGCCCACAGGTAGAACGAGACCTCGCAACGTAATCTCGCCGGTCATCGCCGTCGTGTGCTTTACCCGTCTTTGGGTGTAAATCGAAACGAGGGCCGACAACATCGCAACTCCGGCCGACGGGCCGTCCTTTGGTACGGCACCTGCCGGCACGTGAACGTGTACGTCCCAGTATCGGAAGGCGGACAGTGGGATACCGAGATCGTCAGCGTTGGCTTTCACGTACGAAAGTGCCGCTTGCGCCGACTCCTTCATCACATCACCCAGCTGACCCGTTAGGATGAGACGTCCGGAGCCGCGTGACACCGATGCTTCAATGAAGAGTATGTCTCCGCCCACGGGAGTGTAGGCGAGTCCGGTTGCCACGCCCGGAACCTGCGTCCGCTGAGCAACCTCTGCAAAGAATCGGCGCGCCCCGAGATACCCCTTGAGGTCACTCTCATCCACCCTGGCATGCTCCAATTCGCCGACGGCGACTCGCTTTGCAACGCCTCGAACCACGGAAGCAATCGTGCGCTCCAATTGTCGCACGCCCGACTCTCTCGTATAGCCGTCGATAATCCCCAATAACGATTCGTCCGTGATCTCGAATTGTTCGGGCGTCAGACCGTTCTCTTCCGTCTGACGGGGAACGAGATAGCGCTTCGCAATCTCCAGCTTTTCATCCTGTGTATATCCGGTAATCTCGATCATCTCCATGCGATCGCGAAGCGGTGCGGGAATCCGATCGAGATAGTTCGCCGTCGCTATGAAGAGCACCCGCGACAGGTCGTAATCCAATTCGAGGTAGTGGTCGTTGAACGCGTGGTTCTGTTCCGGGTCGAGCACTTCAAGCAGGGCACTCGATGGATCGCCACGGAAGTCGGATCCAAGCTTGTCCACCTCGTCGAGCATGAATACCGGATTGCTCGTACCCGCCTTCTTCATGCCCTGCAGCACGCGACCGGGCAGCGCGCCCACATAGGTTCGGCGGTGGCCACGGATTTCGGCCTCGTCACGAACACCGCCCAGACTCATCCTGACGAATTTTCTTCCGAGCGCGCGCGCGATGCTTTTCCCAAGACTCGTCTTTCCAACCCCCGGAGGTCCGTAGAAGCATAATATGGGAGCCTTCATGTCGCCCTTAAGCTTCAGAACGGCAAGGTACTCGAGTATTCTCTTCTTGACCTTGTCAAGTCCGAAATGGTCGTCGTTCAGGATGGTCTCAGATCGTTCGAGATCGAGATGATCCTCGGAAAACTCCGTCCACGGAAGGTCCAGTATCCAGTCGATGTAGTTTCGCGTGACGGCGTAGTCAGGGGAGGCAGGGTTGCTGCGCGCCAGTTTCTCCAGTTCCTTATCGAGCGCCTTCGCAACCGTCTCTGGCAGATCCTTGTCCTTGGCTCGTTCGCGAAGCTCTGACACCTCCGAAGCGACAGGCTCACTTTCGCCAAGTTCGTCCTGAATCGCCTTCATCTGCTGGCGGAGGAGGTACTCTCGCTGCTGACGATCCACATCCGTCTTGACACGGGAGCGAATCTCTTCGGACAACTGGAGCACTTGAATCTCACGATCCAGGTGGTCCATCACCTGATCGGCCCGGTCGATGAGAGAAATGGTCTCGAGCAGCTTCTGCTTGTCACCGACGTCAACCTGCAGGTTGGACGCTATAAAGTGAATCAAGAAGGTCGGTGATTCAATATTCTGGATCGCGAATGCCGCTTCGCTCGGAAGATTGGGCGACATGTGGACGATCTGTATCGCCAGTTCCTTGATTGAACGTATCCGTGCCTGGAGTTCGATATCGTCAACGGCAAACTGCTCATCGATGGGGTTGACGCGGGCGCGGAAGTACGGCTCGGTCTGTTCATACTCTTCGATTCGAAACCGCCTCTTGCCCTGAATCACGATCGACTTCGACCCATCCGGCATTTTGATGAGTTTCAGAATAGTGGCAACCGTACCGATTTCGTACAGGTCCTCAAGCTCGGGGTCTTCGATCTCGCTGCTTCGCTGGGCAGTGACTCCTATCAAGCGATCACCAGCGAAGGCGTCCTTTACAAGCTTGAGCGATGCATCTCGGCCAACGGTGATCGGGAGGACGACCCCGGGAAACAGGACCGTATTGCGAAGAGCCAATATGGGCAGCGAGTCCGGTACGTCTGCCGTGCCCATCTCTTTCTCCTCTGCGGGCGTCGGCAGCGGAATGCTCTGCTCCGGATCGTCATCAACTATCAAGTAAAGCGATTCGTTCATAAGGGATATTTATGTCCGGTAGATGGCCCCAGTCGACTGCACTGCTGCGATTGTGCCGGTCTTGCCGCGGGTTGAGTTTCTCGTGTTTCAAAAACCAGGCCAAAGGAGCCTCTATGACATTGTGTCCTGTGCGGGCTTGACCTCCTTCTTTCGATCCGACTACTACAGTGGGGTGTCGTGCACTCCTGTCAGGTTCTGAATGGCCGATTCCAGCTCGTCAAGCTTGAAGGGTTTGGTGAGGACAAGGTCCACGTTTTCGTCGGGATCGCCCGCCTCGGTATCTCCTGTCAGCAGGACAATGGGAGTGTGCGGCAGGTTTTCGCGGAGGCGTCCCGCGAGTTCTCTTCCGGACATCTCGGGCATACCCTGGTCCGTGAAAATAACGTCGAACACCTGCGTCCCGGCGAGCTGAAGCGCCTCGCGGCCAGATCCTGCCTCGATGACCTCGTGACCTTTCAACGTCATGAGTCGGGCTGCGACGTTTCGAACCATGTGCTCGTCGTCAACGACGAGAACGCGGGCCGATCGCACGACTGGTTCTTCGTGTTCGGGTATGGCTTCCTCCGAAACTCCCGATGCTGGCGGAAAGCTCATGCGGAACGTTGTGCCATATCCCAGCTCCGTTTCGACCTGGATGTCGCCATCGTGCTCCTGGATGGTGCCGTAGCATACCGCGAGGCCCATACCCGTTCCACGTTTTCCCTTGGTCGAGAAAAGCGGCTCGAAGATTCGGGCTCTCACCCGGTCAGTCATTCCGGTTCCGTTGTCCTTGACGACTGCTACTGTCCGGCCATGCTCTCCCGTGCCGACTGAAATCGAAATCTGTCCACCCTGCGGCATGGCTTGCACCGCATTCAGGATCAGGTTGACGAAGACGTCCCGAAGCTCTGCGGGTGCACCCATGATCATCGGGATCTCCGAAAACGACATGGATGTGTCTATCTGAATTCCCTGAGTCCTCGGTTCGTTGTACCAGTACGGCTTCGTGAGAGCCACCGAGTCCTCAATGATTCTGCGCAGGTCGACCAGCTCGAAATCCCGTTGACGCTCCTGACGGATATACTGCTGGATCTTCCGCACAAGTGCGGCGCCGTCCAGCGACGCTTGCTCTATTGTGGTGACGTGCTCGAGCGCCGGATCACTGGCAGTCGTTTGAGCAACGGTACGTTTGAGGAGTTCACTGTGCCCCAGGATGCCGCTAAGTAGATTGTTGAAGTCGTGGACGATACCCATCGTCATTCGCCCCAGCGTCTCCATGCGATGCCGCTCGGTCTGAGACAGCATCCACGAAGTCGGTTCGGCGAGGACTTCGCCAGTGACAACAATAGCCTCGACTCCGCGGCCTCCTCCTTCGGCCGGGAGAATGACGGGCAGAAAATGCAGCAGCACGGGCAGCGGTTGCTCGCGCGTCGGATGTCGAACGAGGAAGAGCCGGTTCGTGATGAGCGTTCCTTCTGCGGCTGTTTCCAGATATCCTACGATTTGTTGCTGGTCGGGCTTAGGAAGCCTTGACCACGAATCATCGGTCGTTCCGAAGACGGACTCCCACGCCGGGTTGACGGACACGCGGATTTTCGGCGATCGGAATGTCGCCACGATCAGTTCGGGCTCGAGCGCAAACGAGGCGTTGACCGCGTCCATATTGG
>JAHHLP010000183.1 GCA_018679295.1 Rhodothermia bacterium | reverse complement strand
GCCGAAAGTATGGCGTCGGCGCTTGCTATTTAGGTCGTTGAGGGCTAATTAATTTGATGGCGGGCGCCTGCGTCCCCAAGGCGCGGTCGGTGTTCACTGATCCGTAATCCCACACCTGATCAGGAGGTGCGTCATATGGGTATGTCGCTACTGTTTAATCGTTTGATTGCAACTCTTGTCTTATTGATCCTTGCGGTTCCCACGGCGGCGGGACAGTTTACAGTGGTGTCTTCGACACCTGCGCATGGTGATACGAATGTCTCCCTCAGCGCGACGGTAACGCTGACGTTCAACGCGCCTCTTGATACGACCGCCGCCTTCGAGGACACGGATGGTTTCTACCTGGGTATCGAGACGATTCCCGAAACCGGGGAGCCCAGCGCGATCACGTTGTCGCCGGATCGGCAGACTTTCAGCGCGGACCTCGTGTTTGAAGCGGACACCAAGTACATCGTGTTTTTGACAGGGGCCCGCAGCGAATCTGGCGATCCGCTTGCGGAACCCTTTGCCGCGACATTCACGACGGGCGGCGCGCTTCCGACCGGATCAGTCTCGGGGATGGTTACCGAGGCATTGACAAAGCAAGGGGCGGGGGCAGCTGTAGCTGTTTTCCCCGACGATCCAGTGAATGGGCTGTTCGGCAGCGATGACGGAAATCCGGCAGGCATCACGGTTGTCGGCTCCGACGGCTCCTACACAATAGACTACGTAGAGGACGGGCCATATCACGCAATATCGATTCGTGATGGAGACAAGGATGGCCTCCTTGATTTTGCGCCCGCCGACCCGTTCGGTCTATACGATAGTGACGGCGACGGATTGATCGATGCATTTGATGTCGAAGCGGGCGGTGCGGTCGATGGAATCGACATCGTTTTGGTCGCCGTACAGCCCGTCAGTGCACGCCAGAATGCCGCCACAGCCCAAACGCTGGCTGAATCCTTCTATTCGGATGCTGCCCTCGTAAGCGTCGCCGCTGATTTGACACCTGACGGGCGATCCGCTTTCTGGGTCTACCTGTTCTACAGCTCGTCCTCTGATGCTCACCTTGCCCTGGTCAACCTGGGCAACCAGTTTGCGCCGTCGAGTTTCATCGATGACGGAGGAGGTGCGTTTGATATTGTAACTCCGTTGCCGGACGGGTGGCTGGATTCCGACGATGTGGCGACAATCGCCAACGAGAACGGGGGCGGGGATTTCCTCGCGCAGTGGGAAGATGTCGACATCTTTGGCTCGGCGAACAACTTCACCGGTTTCTTTGAAATGACTGGCTCCTCTGGAAAACGACCCGAGGTGTCTGGTCGGCGGTTCCGATCCGAAACGGGCTTTGGCTCGTGGCGTCCGGACAGGCTCTCCTTCGGCGGTCACGCGAAGACGGCCGCCGCGCTACGTACACCGACGCCGGTGTGGTTCGTCAACTATTACGGATATAACGTCGGGGGCCCGTTCGGTTTTCTCGACTTCATCATTCATGCGGTAACGGGCGAGATAGATCCACCGCTCGCCTTCTACACGAGTGGTCGCGCCAACCTGGACGCTGTCAACGCCCTGGCAGCTGCGTGGAGTTCGGACGCGGCACTGGTTCGAGTGGAAAGTGGGTTCTCGGGTGTGCACCCATCGGGTCTCTCGAGCGAATGGAACTACACCTACTACTCAGCAACGCTCACCAAGTCGGAGCAGGCGGCTGCACGCGTGTTCGTGATGCAGGAAAACGAGGTCGTCAACGAAATGGATGTCGACGTGGGCTCGCTCTTTTCCACGGAGGCACTGCCAGAATCGTGGGTCGACACGCCGTCGATCACTGCCACTGCGGATGCCAACAGCGACGACTTTCGCGATATGAATCCCCAATCGTTTGTGCAGGCTTTCCTTTCCAGAGGCATCTTCTCCTGGGATCTCTCGCGACCCGTCTGGCAATACGACTATTTCGGTTCGTCCGAAAGCAAGACGGTCTACGTAAACGGCGAGTCGGGCAACGTCATCGTCGGGACGGAGGGGTCAGAGCTGCCCATCGCCCTGTCGCTCGACCAGAACTACCCGAACCCGTTCAACCCGACAACCACGATCGCATACGACCTGCCGAGTGCCGGCGGCGTGACGATACGCATTTTTGATGCGCTCGGTCGACAGGTGCGATTGCTCGTGGACCGGAACCATACGGCAGGCTCATACACGGTCGTGTGGGACGGCCGCGACGATGCCGGCGCCTCAGTCAGCAGCGGGATCTACATCTACAAAATCGAGGCCGGACAGGAATCCGCGACGCGGTCGATGATTCTGCTGCGGTAACGGAGGCAGATCCGTGCGGGCGATGGGTGGCGGTACCCCCGGAACCCCGGCGGGCCGGTCGCTTGCCAAAGATCGAGTCGGCCAGCCGAGATGATGGAATGATGGATTGGCCGCTAGCCTGCGATCAGACCGCTGATTCGCGTCGTCAAAGTATGAGCGACAGTTGGCCGAGGATCCATGCACAACCGAGGGCCGCGTATATGCCCAGTATGTAGCCGAAGACTCCCATCAGAAGACCGATAGGAGCGAGGGAAGGCACGTAGGCAGCTGCCACGACAGGGGCACTGGCTGCCGCACCGATGTTGGCCATGCTGCCTACCGCAACGAAGAACAGTGGCGCTTTCATGATCCATGCGCCCAGGGCAAGCATCGCCACGTGTATCAGGATCCAGACCACCCCGACGATCAGAAAGATGGGCGCATCGAGTACGGCTGCAACATCGGCGCGTGCTCCAATAGATGTGAGAAGCAGATAGAGCCCGACGTATCCGACACGCGAGGCTCCGTACGTCTCCAGGGAGCGGATCGGGCTGAACGACAGAACGAGTCCGACGGTAACTGCAACCAGGACGGCCCAGGTTGTCTTCGATATCACGGAGGGTTCGCCGACAGACGGCAGTAGCTGGCCGATAGCAACCGCGGCGACCGTTGCAGCCATAGCGAGGCCGAGGATCATTCCCAGGTGCGTCATGTCGGCCGGCTTGCGCTCTTGGGCGATCTCCTCCATATGAACCTCGGCCTGCTCCATTACGGACGTGTCCGCTCCGATCCACCGATCAAAGCGCCGCTGGAAGGCGCTGAGGAAGATCAGGATTCCCATCCATCCATACCCGACGACCGTGTCGACGACGATGATGGGGCCGAGTGCGGCGTCGGGCGCTCCGACGCTCTGCTGTATGGCCACCATGTTCGCCGTCCCGCCAATCCAGCTGCCGGATAGAGCGGCAAGGCCTTTCCACGCGTCGGGAGGAAGCCAGCCGTGGAAGATCGAATATGCGATAGGGCCGCCGATCACGATTCCGACGGTCCCTGCAAGCATCATGATCAGCGCAACCCGGCCGAGACGCAAGACGGCACCCAAATCGATAGTGATCATCAGCAGGAAGAGCGACAGCGGAAGCAGATATCTCGACATCCACGAATACGTGACGCTCTCGGCCGGAGTGATCCCCGCCGTCGTCGCAATCATGGGAACGAAATAAGCCCAGATCACCGGCGGTAGATACTCGAAAAACTTACTGAACCGGGGGAGGGTGCTAAGCCAAAAGACAAAGCCGAGTACGCCGGCAAGAAATGCAAAGAGGGCCGTCGGCTCGGTGATGAGTGGGTCTTGAAAAATCATCTATTTGATTTGAGGCCTAGAGTATTGTGAGGCTGCGCTCGATGGTGCTGAGCGATTCGGAACCGGAGTCGGTCACGAGCATGTCGTCTTCGACTCGGACGCCAACGTTCCCGGCGAGATAGATACCGGGCTCGATCGTAAACGTCATCCCGGGCTCGAGAAGCTCTTCGTTATCGCCGCGGATGTACGGCTCTTCGTGGACCTCGATGCCCAGTCCGTGGCCTGTGCGGTGGGTGAAGTACTTGCCGTATCCGCTCTTGACGATCACGTCCCGAGCGGCGCGGTCGATGTCTCCCGCCGAGACGCCGGGCCGAGCCACGGCACGTGCGGCAGCGTTGGCCTCTGCTGTCACTTCTGCGATTCGCAGCGACTCTTCCGAGGGCTCTCCGAAAGAGAACACCCTCGTCAGATCAGAATAGTATCCGTCGTTGTTGGCGCCCCAGTCAATCAGGAGCACCTCCCCATGCGCCAGTCGGCGCGACGACGGCACGGCGTGCGGGTCCGCGCTGTTTGGGCCGGCTGCAACAATAGGCTCGAAGGGAAGGTCGGACGAACTGCCGTTGCGGATAAGCTGCAAGACCAGTTCCGAGGCGATTTCCTTTTCGCTCATTCCCGGCTTGATGGCTTGCACCGTGGCCTCGACCGCCGACTCCGCCATGTGCACGGCCTCACGCATCAAGGCTACCTCCTCAATGTCTTTGATCTTGCGGAGAGAGGCGATGCACTCCTGACCGCTTTTCAGCTTGGCGTCTGATGCGGCGCCCTTGACGTACTGCAGCTCCAAGAAACGAAGCGATCCCGGCTCGACACCAATGGTGCCGGCTCCAACACCCGCGCTCTCGAACGCGATATCAAACGCCTTCTGCCACGACTTCGGGTCCTCACCGTAGTTGAAAGTCGCGAGATCGAACGGCGCCCGTGACGCCTTTCCCATCTCGAGCGACGGCAGAACGAGGTGCGGCTGCATGTCGGGTGTGAATACAGCCACGACTGGCCGCTCCGAGACATGAAAATGAAGTCCCGTGAGGTACGTGAGTGTCGGTCCTGCGTTGACAACGAGGGCTTCAAACCCAAAAGCACCGAGCGAGTCGGACAGTCGGTTCTGACGGGAGGCGATGGCGTTACTGTGACTACTCATGTCTTTCTCAAGATTCAATCCAAGAGGTATAGTCGACCGCCTGTCGGCGGGGTGCGATTGCATACGGCCGGTGCAAACTCTATCCGGAAATCATCGATCGACGCCAAAGCTAATGATAGAAGCTAACAAGAGATACACGGCCAGCCAATTTGACGTGAGCGATACTACGACTCCCGCAGCCGTTCGGCCAGGTCCCGGACGGCAGACACCGGATCGTCAGCCAGCGACACCGCGGTCATTACGGCCACGCCGTGTGCACCGGCACTCATGACCTCAGAGACGCGATCCGTCTTGATGCCTGCGATGGCAATCACAGGAATGTCGACACCATGGCAGACCTGTGACAGTATATCAATGCCTTTCACCGCGGCGGGGTTGGCCTTGGACGATGTCGCGTAGACAGGTCCAAAGCCGACATACGACGCGCCTTCATCTTGCGCCTTTCGTGCCTGCCCCAGCGTCGTTGCGGTTGCTCCTATTATGACTTCTTTACCAAGCAGGCGCCGTGCAACCGCTAAAGGAAAGTCCTCTTGCCCGAGATGGATCCCGTTGGCTTCAATCGCGAGCGCAACGTCAATCCGGTCGTTTACTATCAAGGGAATGCCGGCCTCCCGACAAAGGTCGGCCGTCTTTTGTGCTTCCTCCAGGAGATGGCGCGTCGAACCGTGCTTCTGCCGAAATTGAATCGTGTCTGCACCGCCGCTAATCGCCATGGACGCAAGTTCAGCATGACTGTACCGCTGCTGAAACCAGAAGTCTGTGATGATGTGGAGCCGACCGATTTGCATCCGGCGGGTCGTAGATAGATTAAGTCCTTACACAAGATAGCGCGACGTGTGCGAACGGTTGACCCTTTGTAACGACACCATCGATCAACGGAGGTTGGCGACCTGATCGCGGTCGAATCTAGCCCTAGCGGACCGTCCCTGCCGTCAGTTGTGCCGTCCTTCCTATTTCGATCTGACTCTCCGCCAGCGGGAGCATAACACCCTCGACATGCAGGGCCCCGTCGACGCGGAGTCTGCCGCCACCTCGCACGAGTACCGACCCACTGCGATGGATTTGAACGCGCCCCGCGCGGCCTATCTCGAGCGTCGCGCCCTCCTCGATCGTCAGTCGGCCGGTTACGTGGATGTCGGAGTCGACGATAAGGCGGCCGCCGACAATCCGGCCGCGCCCCGACAGCTCAGTCCCGGACGACTCGCGGCCCATCCACGAGTTCTGCCGCACGACGATGCTCTCTCGAAAGTCGTCTACATAATCGAAGACAATCACGCGTCGGTCAGTAGGGTGGCGGCGAATATTGTCGATGGCGTGCCAGAACGGTTCGGAGTCTGCCGGGTAGCGCGTAAAGCCGTTAATGCTTGGGCGTGTCCACGGTGTGAGCTGTGAACCCGGCTGAAAAAGGTCTCCTTCGTAGTCCTCATTCCTCGTGCTTAACACAAGGTTGTTGTCTGCCGGGAGGACTTCATAGCGATTGCGAAAAGCAAGTCCGACCAGCAAGCCGGTCGTGCGGAGGAGCCCGATCTCAAATTGCTCTTGGGCTCCGGACTGCCGGTACCGGTCAAAGGGTCCAATGCGCTGGCGATTCGTCACGTAGAGGAGAGACGGTCTTGTGCGGCGTGCAGTTTCAAGTCGAACGCAGTCTCCTGACGTATACAGATCGCGAACGATCACATTTGTTTGGGAGGTTGAGAGTTGACGGCACTCGATCCAGCCGAGGAGGTCGCGCTCGAAGGCCGATATGGTTTCGTCGCCGCGCGCGTCGTAGCCGCCCCCGGCGCCGGCCATCAGGACATAGCCGAGCGTGTTTGTAGCTCGCCTGAAGCTGCTTTGCTCCGGAACATCGTTGTTTGTGATGGCGGGAATGTGGACAAAGTGCTGCCGCCATAGATCGTGCCCGTACTCGTGCGCCATCATCCGAACCAGCCAATAGTGAGGCGCCACGTTTCCTGGCGTCCTGTTGAAGATCACGGACCCTGACAGATTCCAGTCGATTAGTGTGCCGTCGACGGTCAAGGGCGGAAGGCGTTTACCGGCTGGAGCACCGTTGCCGCAGCGGGCGTCGAGGCAAGACGCTCCGGTCCAGGGTACCCGGCCAGCGTCCTTCTCGGAGTCGCGGCGGATAATCATGAAGAGTTGGTCCAGCACCCCGTCCCGGTTGAAGTCATAGTCTGAGAAGTCCACGCCCGCAGCATCGAGTTGCCTGACGACGTCGTAGGTCAGGTCCGCGTAACCTCCTCCCGGGCGATGGTACGACGACTCCGGCTTGGACGAGACAATCGCACGGTCGTATACGTCACCGAAGACGACCAGCTTGCCGTTTGACTGTTGGTAGAAGTATGCGGTAAGCGTGGAGTCCACATGTGGAGGATGTGCAGAGTTGCTGATGAGGTACGGAGCGCTGGCCGGTAGCTGCGTGGGGTCGCGATATAGCGGCCAGTCGCGGTAGTTGACTTGCGCGCTTCCGGGCGTGGTGTCGTCGAGAAACTTGACAAAGACGATCAGTACCTTGACTGTGTCGGGCGTTGTTGTAGGGCGGTCGCGACCAGCTGCGCCTGCTGCAGGCAGCAGAAACAGCAGGCTGGCAAGTAACTGCATAAATACAAAAGCTCTAAGCATATATGGCGCAGCTGATTATCGACTAATATTAAGGTTTGGTATTAACACAGAGTATGGCCTACGATAGTATGTCGGGTCCTTCGGTCGATCAGATGGAGTCGATGGAGTCCGATGCACGATCAATATATCAGGCGTCGCTGGATGCGGTCGCGCCCAACCGATTGATCGACGGTGCGATACGCAACGATCGGCTGGTCGATAGCCTCCGCGCCGCGTCACGAACCGTTCTGCTGGCGTGCGGCAAAGCCGCCTGCGGGATGGCTCGCCGTTTCGTCGAGCATGTTCCGGTCGGATCAGGGCTGATTACCATTCCTCATGGCTCGGTTTGTCTCGTTGCGGGGAGAATCGAAGTTAAGACATCCGCGCACCCGGTTCCTGACGCTGCCAGCGCGGCCGCGGCCGAAGCTGCCATGGCTATTGGAGCGAGCTTGGACTCGGGCGATCTCGCGATTGTTCTGATTTCCGGCGGCGGGTCATCGCTGTGGGCTGGAGTGCCGGCGGACATCACCCTCGAACAGAAGCAGGCGACGGTCCGGCAGCTGCTGTTGTCCGGCGCATCGATTGCCGAGTTGAACACGGTGCGCAAGCATCTGTCTACGATAAAAGGCGGCGGATTAGCGAGAGCCATTTATCCGGCACGATCCGTCTCTTTGATTGTATCAGACGTCGTGGGAGATGACCTGAGCGTGATCGCGAGCGGACCCACGGTGGCTGATAATTCTTCATTCGAAGAAGCCCTCGCTGTACTGGAGCAACGCGGTGGACTTGGCGCTTATCCGGATTCGGTCGTCGCTCGCCTGCGTGCCGGTGAGCGCGGCAGAATGGACGAAACTCCGGCCAACTCAGACCCGATATTCGAGAACCAGGAATCGATACTTATTGGTTCGAACAAAGACGCGTTGGATGCTGCAGAGGCGGAGGCCACCAACCGAGGCTACGCGGTCATTCGGTCTGGTGCGTCTGTCACCGGCCCGGCTGGTGCGGCCGGTAGTCGTTTGGCGCGGTTGCTTCTCGATGCGAACGTTGAAGTTCCTACCTGCTATCTGTGGGGAGGCGAGACGACGGTTGTCGTACAAGGTGCAGGAAAAGGCGGCCGGAATCAGGAACTCGCATTGTCCGCCGCCATAGAGATGTCCGGCGCCGAAACGGCGGCGCTGCTGCTGAGCGCTGGTACCGACGGCATCGACGGACCTACCGATGCGGCTGGAGCTATGGCCACTCCGCTGACGGTCCATCGGGGACAGAACACGGGTGTTGGCGCGGAAGAGTATTTGAGCGAAAACGATTCTTATTCGTTCTTCTCGGCTGCTGGAGGTCACTTGAAGACGGGTCCGAGCGGCACCAACGTGATGGACGTACAAGTTGGACTCGTGCTACCCGGTGGCCAATAATCGATGGTTGGCTGGTAGAAACGGACCCGCCGTTTGCGGCTCGGGGCGCAGCGGTTTCCGCACGTGTGCGCGGGAGTCAGTAAACTCGCAGTAGCGACCGGCTGTGTTGCCATCAGACCGCAGGCGATCATGCGTGCAATGCATCGCCGGTTTCAACCCTCCTAACTTGAGAGTCAGCGTCACCGATGAATCATCTCGCCTCCGAATCCAGCCCATACCTCTTGCAGCACCGGGACAACCCGGTGGACTGGTATCCGTGGGGTGATGAGGCGTTCAAAAAGGCGTCGGACGAGGACCGCCCGGTCTTTCTTTCTATCGGGTATGCGACCTGTCACTGGTGTCATGTGATGGAGCATGAGTCTTTCGCCGACGACGAGGTGGCTTCGTTGATGAATGAGACTTTCGTGGCGATCAAGGTAGACCGTGAAGAG
>JAHHLP010000120.1 GCA_018679295.1 Rhodothermia bacterium | reverse complement strand
ATGGATAGTATTGACTACTTCATCGAGGTCAATAGGCAAAACCATGCCGCTTATAGCGCCGGGCTGGCTACCATTGATGGAGTATCTCTTTTGCCGTTTGACGATAGGGAGAAAAACAACTACCAATACGCAGTCCTGGTGATCGAAGAGAATCTAGCAGAACTGACCCGCGATGAACTCGTGATCGTATTGCGGGCAGAAGGCGTTCTGGCCCGTAGATACTTTTCTCCGGGTAACCATCGCATGCAACCATATGCTTCATCGTCGGTTGATTCTGACCGGCGACTGCCGGTTACGCTTGATTTGGCGGATACCGTCCTGTGTCTCCCAAACGGGACTTCGGTTTCGATACAGGACGCGTCACGCATTTCTGATATAATCCGCGCGGCGACAACAAATGCAGCCGGCGTGCGGCGCATACTGACGCGACGCAAAGACAGCTGATGACAGGCTACGGCGAAGCCGCGTTGCTGCATGTCGCCCCGCGACCGACAAACCACTCAGGCAAGGAATAATCCTTCCAGGGAAGCTGACGTTTCAAGGTACCGTCTAGGCTCGGGACGCGACTGTACCTTCGGGAGTTACTTGATCAGTCTCACAAATCGGCTCTCGACGTGGCCGGCAGCTGCGAGGAGACGAGGTAGACCCCGACGGCAGAGTACCAGCCACAGCAGCAACGGACTGACTGTCGACGGGTAGACGCTCCTACGCGAGTACTTCGACCTCGCGGTCGAGTGCGTTTCGACTGTGTAACCATGGCGTCGAACCTTTCACCCAAGACGGACCATGCCTGAATCATCACCGATCATCACTGTCAGGCACGCATCTACCAAAGACGCTGCTGCCGTTCATGCCTGCCTAGCGGCAGCCTTCAAGCCCTACCGCCACCTTTACACGCCCGACGCAATCAGTGACACGGTTCCGACGGTTCAGAGTCTCAGGAAGCGATTTCGTGTCATGCGAGTTCTCGTGGCTGTAGACGGCGCAGGAGCCGTGGTCGGAACTGTCGGCTACCAAGTCCTGAACTCCGGAGACGGTCATCTCCGAGGCATGGCGGTAGTGCCGAACCTCCAGGGCCGAGGCATCGCCCGGCAGTTGCTCGATCAAGCCGAGTACAACCTGCGTCAGCAAGGGTGCTCACGCGTGACACTAGACACGACCGAACCCCTCCGCCGCGCTACCCATTTCTACCGGCGGCACGGCTATTCACCGACCGGGGTAGTGGGCGACTTCTTCGGCATGGCGCTATTCGAGTACGCGAAGACGCTACACCGCGGCCCATAGTTAGGCCCCACGGCGGATCTCATCTGATCACTATATTCCGGACCGCCCAAATCTCTAACAACACCAAGCTATACATGAACCTCGGTGCGTTTTCAATCAGCTTAGCCGTCAAGGATATCGAGGCGTCGCGCGCCTTCTACCAAAAGTTCGGTTTCGAAGTGTTCGGTGGCGACGCCTCACAAAACTGGTTGATTCTGAAGAACGGCGGAGCAGTCATTGGTCTATTCCAGGGGATGTTCGAGCGGAACATGCTGACGTTCAATCCAGGGTGGGACAGCGAAGCCAATGAGCTGGATAGCTTTACAGACGTCCGCGAGCTGCAGCGCCGGTTGAAGGAATTAGGGGTTGAGTTCGTCACCCAGGCGGACGAGACAACGACCGGACCCGCAAGCTTCGTTGCCGTCGATCCGGATGGCAATCCCATCCTGGTCGATCAGCACGTGTAGACTGGCACGTCTTGCAAGGACGTCTGGGCGATTTTCAGCGGCACAGACGTACGGTGCTGCTTCCACACACTCGAGGTGTGACGACGACACCTGTTGATCTGACCGGCAACAGATACGCTGAGCCGCGTCCGCAGCATCGCCTGTCAAGTACGAACCGGGTTTCGGTTAGTAATCGACCGATCTAAGAGAGCTCAACCCACCTCAAACCTATCCGCTTCCATAACCTTGGTCCAGACAGCCACGAAGTCGTTCACGAACTTCTCCTTCGAGTCGTCTTGCGCATACACTTCGGCGATGGCCCGCAGTTGAGAGTTTGACCCGAAGATCAGATCGACGCGCGTGGCGGTCCACTTCAGCTCGCCCGTCCCGCGGTCGCGGCCCTCGAACTCCATGGGGGCGTCCTGGCCCGCCGAATCCGCCGTCGGTACCCAAACCGTCGACATATCCAGCAAGTTGACAAAGTGGTCGTTCGTGAGCTGTCCGGGACGATCGGTGAATACGCCGTGCTTCGTGCCGCCGTAGTTGGCGCCAACTGCGCGCATTCCACCGATGAGCACCGTCATCTCGGGAGCCGAAAGGCCCATGAGTTGCGCGCGATCGAGAAGCATCTCCTCTCCAGTCACCGCATACT
>JAHHLP010000210.1 GCA_018679295.1 Rhodothermia bacterium | reverse complement strand
CAGAAGACGACATCCGCAAACTGTGTGATGAAGCTCGGAAGTACTGCTTTGCATCGGTTTGCGTCAACCCGGTTCACGTGCGTCTGGCGTCCGAGCTCTTGTCCGGAAGTGCCGTCCGTGTCTGCACAGTGATTGGCTTTCCCCTGGGAGCGAACCATCCCGAAACGAAACAAGCCGAAGCGCGCGCTGCCATCGATGACGGGGCGGTGGAGTTGGACATGGTGCTGAACATCGGGCTGCTTCGAAGCGAGCGATACGAACTAGTCGAAAAGGACATCGCGGGAGTGGTTGCGGAGGCCCGGCGCTCGTCGAGAGTTGAGCCGCGAGTTCTGGTCAAGGTCATATTGGAGACAGCCCTTTTGGGCGACGACCAGAAGGTAATTGCGTGCGTACTCGCCCAGAATGCGGGAGCCGACTTTGTGAAGACGTCCACTGGATTCTCAAAGGGAGGCGCTACCGTTGCCGACGTGGTTCTCATGCGGCGAGTCGTCGGCCAGTCGATGGGAGTCAAGGCTTCCGGCGGTGTCAGGTCGAAGCAGGATGCGGAGACAATGATTCGTCATGGCGCGTCGCGAATCGGAGCAAGCGCATCGGTGGAAATTGTGAAAGGCCTCGTCGGCAAGAGCGCATATTGAATCAGGACCGCAACAGCCATCGGATATTGTGATGCACAACCGCACAGCGTCAATAGTCGTACTTGTCTGCGTCGCAGCCGTGATGGCGGGCGGATGCTCGAGTTCGAAGGACGTAGCCTCAGACGATGACACGAAGGACATCGAATACTACATAGCGAACATCGATCAGTACGAGGATTTCGATGAGACGAGTTATGTGGACCCGCCGCCAGTGACCGGCGAGGTAATTGACCATGACGTTCCGCCTGAGCTCATGGCAGGGTCAGCCTCGAGTGGCTCGCGGGTTTACGAAACCGTGGACGGCTTCAGGATCCAGATTCATTCCTCGCTTGACAAGGAGGGTGCCGTTGCCTCGGAGGAGAGGGCGAAGGAGTGGTGGCAGACATTGGAGTCCACCGAGAAGCCGACATCCATGGCAGGTGGCTCACTGCCCGTTTACTTGAAGTACGTGCAACCCTACTACAGGGTGCGTGTCGGCAATTTTGCCACGAGAGAGGAGGCGGAGATCGCGCTGCAGGTCGTGTCGGCGCGCTTTCCGCGGGCGTTCATTGTGGTCGACCGGGTCACGGTTCTTCGTTGAACCGCGAGGAGTCCGACCGGGCAGGAATTGGGGTGTGGGAGCTTGAAACGCGGGGCGTATCGAGCCGCTAGAACATCTTCGCTGCAAGTGCGAGCACAACAGCAAACCCAACGAATGCGGCGATAACCATTACGACTTCCATCGACAGTCTCATGCTGCCGCTAACGTCGCTCCGATTTCGTGCGTGTACGTTGTAGTCCATGACTGCTTACGACCGGAAGGGTTGATGAAGGTTGTATTAAGTAAACGGAACAAATTTGATGCCCGGTCTGGCACTGATTCAATAAAACCGCCGATGAGCGGGTGCAACCGACGGCTGAACAGGCGAAAAGTGCTCTGTACGGTCTTATTATTAGCGTTCAACCTTTCTGGGACGGATACAATCGAGGACATTTGTGATGCGCAATTATGAATTCCGGTGCGTTCGTGGCCGTCCTCGGAGGGGAAAAAGAGTGTCCTTGAATGGCAAATCCTTCCGCCAGAAGCATCGACTAGCTCGCTACCGGTTCTCACAAGCAGCCCGACGCGGCTCATGAACGAAAACTGGTCAACCACCCACGACCTCGCCTTGATGTTTGTGAGTTGCGCGTATCGCGGCGATGGGGTGCTGGATGATGTAGAGCGCCAGGCTGTCCGGACCATGCTGCTACTTCGATTCCCGGATCTCGAGCGTGCAGACGCAGACCGAATTGTCGATCACGTCTTTCTGATCTACCTAAGCGACTCTGGAGCAGCAATGCTGTCCGCAGCTGTTCACACGCTAGGCACGGAGCTCTCGAAGACCGAGCGGACTGAGATCGTTAAAGACCTTTCGGGTATTGCTTCGTCAGACGGGCTGGTCTTTCCGGCCGAGGCCGACTTTATCGCTCGCGTCGCTCGGCAATGGCAGGTTTCGGGTCCTCCCTCAGACACTTAGCGGCGTACATTGCGGCTCCGACAATGCCCGCACGGTTGCCTAGCTCCGCCTTCTTGAGATCCGCCCTCGTCTTCAACTTCTTGAAGTAGTTTCCTCTCTTGCGCGGATTGCTGATTCCACCACCAAGAATTATCAGATCTGGTCCGATCAGAAATTCAATGCGATTCAGGTAGTGCTGGAATCGACGCGCCCAGTCGGACCAGCTGAGTTCCTTCCGTCGACGTGTCGCGTCCGACGAGTATCGCTCTCCGTTGCGGCCCTTGACGTTTATGTGCCCCAATTCGGTGTTCGGTATCAGCGTCCGTTGCACGAACATGGCAGAGCCTATGCCGGTCCCGATGGTTAGAACAAGTACGAGATCCTTTCGGTCCTTTCCCGCTCCGAACGACATTTCTGCGACACCCGCTGCGTCTGCATCGTTGAGGACGAATACAGGCAAGCCGGTCTGTTCTGAAAAGCGCTCCTCGATGTTCTCGCCTATGCAGGACTTGTCAAGATTGGTGGCGGTAAGGGCAACTCCGTTCTTGACTCGAGCGGGAAAGGCGCAACCGATCGGCCCTTTCCATTCAAAATGTTTTGCAAGTCGGGCCACGACACCCGCCATTTTCTTCGGTGTAGCTGGCCTAGGTGTCGAGATCCGCTTCCCGTCAGCGAGAATCTCGCCGGTGGAGATATCCACCGGAGCGGCCTTCATGCCGGAACCACCGATGTCGATGCCAAGAATCTCCAATATCTTCTTCCGATGGTGGGCGTTATTGAACAGGAGTCAGTATACATTGTCGCTGCGCGACGCGTCAAATGTAGCGGCTTTCGCGTTGAATCAGAGACCCCCAGGATTTAGGTTGCTGTTGAGATGATGGATCGTAGAAGCGCCCATCGACTCTAATCCGTGCGTTTCAGTGCTTGCCACCAGGACCCGTCGGCAAATGGCCTCAAGGGTCGGGGGCTGCAGATGGCCGGCATCCCGGTGCCTTTCGAGAAGGCGCGGACACCTGTCGAAACAAACCAACAATTTATTCTGGAATGAAATCAAGACTCTTCGTAATCGCGGCCGTACTGAGCCTTGGACTGGCTGCTTGCCAGTGTTCGAATAAACCGGATGTCGGTCCAGTCGAAGAAGCCCGGACGGCCCTAATCTCGGTTCGCTGAACACTGCCGGCGCCAAGCGCGTGTTTTGCGTACAATGCCATGACGCCGCGCCCGGAACGATCCTGCCATTCTGATGCACATTCCCGAAGACAAGATCGAGGAGGTTCGCGCAGCGTCCGACGTAGTCGATGTAGTTAGCGACTATGTTCAGTTAAGGAAGCGTGGTTCGAATTTTGTCGGACTGTGTCCTTTTCACAACGAGAAGACGCCGTCGTTCAACGTCAATCCGTCGATGCAGATCTTCAAGTGCTTCGGCTGCTCATCGGGGGGCGATGTTTTTCAGTTCGTCAAGCAGATAGAGAACGTCGAATTTCCCGAAGCGGTGCGGATCCTCGCCGACCGGGCCGGGATCACGCTGCCGGAGGCGGAGCAGGACTTCGAAGAAGCCTCCGAGACGGAGTCCATTCTGCATGCGCTTCGTTTCGCAGCTCGAGTTTACCACGACCAGCTGGTCGAGGCAGCCGAGGCCGAGTCCGCGCGCCGTTACCTGGTCGAACGCGGGGTCAAGCCCTCATCAATCAAGAAGTTTGGCGTCGGCTATGCCCTTCCTGAATGGGAAGGACTTCTGAAGACTGCCGAGTCCTCGCATATTCCGGTGGAAGTGCTGTCGAAGGCCGGGCTTGTTATCCAGAGAAAAGACTCCGACTCATACTACGATCGTTTTCGAGGCAGAATCATCTTTCCCATTCTATCGCACGTGGGCAAGGTTCTCGGCTTTGGAGCCCGAATCCTCGACGGGCGGGAGGACGAGCCAAAGTATGTCAACTCGCCCGAAACGAAGGTCTACCACAAGAGCCGGGTTCTTTACGGACTGTACCAGGCGCGTCAGGAAATTCGCCGGGCAGAGGAGGTCTTTCTTGTAGAGGGTTACACGGACGTGATCGCACTTCACCAGGAAGGTGTTGGCAATGCGGTCGCGTCAAGCGGGACGGCACTCACGTCCGACCAGATTGCGCTGCTCGACAGGTACTGCAAGCGCGTCGTTCTGCTTTTTGACGCTGACTCGGCAGGGGCAAATGCTGCCGTGAGAGGGATCGACCTGGTGCTTCAACGCGGAATGGCCGTATACGTCGTAACACTCCCCGAGGATGATGACCCCGACTCCTTCGCCCGACGAGAAGGCGGCGACGCTTTCCGACAGTACGCTCTGGAACAACGAAAGGACTTCGTGACCTTCAAATATGAGTACGGCTTGTCCGTTCTTAAAGACAAGACTCCCGAGTCACTCGCCGCGCTGCAGCGAAGCATCATTCGCTCCGTTGCCGCGATTCCAGACCCGCTTGTTCAAGAGTCGTATCTCAAGCGAGCAAGCGATGTTATGG
>JAHHLP010000230.1 GCA_018679295.1 Rhodothermia bacterium | reverse complement strand
CCTCAGGCTCGAACACGGCGGGAAGTCGCAGACGCGAAGGGCGCTGCTTTTGAAGTAGGTATCCGTGCGTCATTAGAACGTGTCTGACTCATAGCCGGCTTGCTACCAATGCAAACCACCAGGCGGTTGGCTCACCAGATAGCATGGGGCGGCCGGGACCGGCGTCCATAACCGTGCACGCAAGCTGCGTCGTCGCTAGATTCTGATGCACATCCACCAGATCCCGCCACATGTCGCGACCCGCATCCCGTAACTCGTGGGCTTGGGTACCTAGCCTCTATTTCGCGGAAGGCATCCCGTATGTCGTCGTGATGCTCGTGTCGGTTGTGATGTACAAGCGGCTCGGCGTGTCCAACACCGAGATCGCACTCTACACCTCCTGGCTGTATTTGCCTTGGGTGATCAAGCCGCTCTGGAGTCCGATCGTTGACACCATCAGGACGAAGCGGTTTTGGATCGTATCCATGCAACTCCTGATCGGCGCAGGTCTCGCGGGAGTAGCTCTCACGTTACCGGGACCCGATTTCCTCAAATACTCGCTCGCGTTTCTCTGGCTGCTGGCGTTCAGCTCCGCCACGCACGACATAGCGGCCGACGGGTTTTACATGCTTGGACTTTCCACACACGACCAGGCGTGGTTTGTCGGCATACGAAGCACGTTCTATCGCCTGGCCATGATTACCGGACAGGGACTGCTCGTCATCCTCGCGGGCTACCTCGAAACAGCCACAGGGCTCGAGCCGGTTCGACTTGCAATCGAGGCAGACCCCTCGGCGACGACGGTTCTCGCCAGCCATCCCGATTCGGTCGCCGTCCCGTCCGGCGCCCAGGAGCTCAAGCTCACGACTCTACCAGCCGGCCTTACGATGGGCATTGAGACTGTACCGGCCGCGACTGCCGATTCATTGGTTTCGTTCGCTCGTGAATGGAACGAACGAAACGGCTTTGTCTCGACCGAAGACCCTAGCGACACTGCCGAGCGCACGCAGGAACCGTCGTGGTGGTCACGAGTCGTGTCCGCACCACTGGAACGATTTCTCCGAAGCACGTTTGGCGCCGAAACCGCCGACGACGCGGACGGCATGTCGGGCAACACGGCGCTTGCCTACGTATATCTCCAGGGAAGCATTCCGGATGGCGAGTCCATCGTTGTCAACCTGAGTCGAGAGGAAGGCGACGCGAGTGTGCGACTCGTGCAGGGTTCGCGCATCGTTTTCGATCAATCGAACGCGACGAGGCCGGCGGTTCTTGCTATCCAGCTGGATCCCAAGCTGGACACCGGCACGGCGGCGGAGATTGTCGGTCGGTCCGGCAACATCCCGTTGGCATGGTCAATCACATTCTACGTGCTTGCGGGCTTCTTCGTGGTCGCCTTCCTGTACCATAAGTTCATTCTCCCCTATCCGCCAGAAGACGTACCGGCACTCCCCGACGATGGCGGCGTGCTCGCCGGATTTATCGAGACCTTTGCCTCATTCTTCCGAAAGGAGGGCATCGGCGTGGCCGTCGCTTTTCTGCTGCTGTTCCGTTTTGCCGAGGCTCAGCTTGTGAAACTCGCCTCCCCCTTCTTGCTCGATTCACAGCAAGTTGGCGGACTGGCGCTGATGACGGGCGAGGTCGGCTTCGCATACGGGACGGTGGGAGTCGCTTCCCTGACAGTCGGAGGAATTTTGGGCGGCTTTCTCGCTGCGCGCAACGGTTTGAAATATTGGCTGTGGCCGATGGTGATCGCCATCAACATTCCTAACGCGGTGTACGTCTACCTCTCGTTTGCCACACCCGAGAGCCTGACGATCATCAACGTGTGTGTTGCTATCGAGCAGTTCGGCTACGGCTTCGGATTTACTGCCTACATGCTGTACATGATCTACATCGCGGAAGGGCATCACAAGACGGCGCACTTCGCCATCTGCACGGGCTTCATGGCGCTTGGGATGATGATACCGGGCATGTTCAGTGGCTGGCTGCAGGACATCATCGGCTACGACAACTTCTTTATGTGGGTTGTCATTGCCACGATTCCCGGATTCATCGTGACTGCGCTCATCAAGATAGATCCCAAGTTTGGCGTCAAGGAGGAGCATGACCAACATCCGCCCGATGGCGACGTCTGACGCGCCGGCACTGCTTGACATCTGGAATCGCGCGGCGCGCTTCGACACCATCTCAGACGACGTATTTCATGAGAAGGCGTGGCTTGACGACGGCGTTGACGCGGACCTGCGACTTGTGGCGGAAGTCGACGGATCGGCCGCCGCGTTTGCGGTGGGAGCCGTCCGGCAGAAGGATCAGGGACCCAGCGGATACATCAAGATGATGGCCGTGCGGCCGGAACTGCAGCGCAACGGTCTGGGATCGGATCTTCTGTCGCGTCTTGAGCACGAATTGCGAAGGCGCGGCACCCGCGTGTGCCGGCCCGGCGAGTCGGCACCGAACTATTTGACCCCGGGTGTCGACCTTCGGTACACGAAGGCGACTGTGTTTTTTGAGAAACGTGGATACGAGAAGATCGGACAGTCCTACAACATGGAGGCGGAGCTCGAGAACATCGATCTCGACACGACGGGCGATGAGGAACCGCTGGCGATGACCGGTTTCCGCATCGGGCGAGCTGCCGAATCAGACCGCAGTGATGTCATGGCGATGCTGGCAGAGCATTGGCCGTCATGGCAAGACGAGGTTGGCGTTTCATTGTCGAATGATCCGGTGTCTCTTTTCGTGGCACGCCGAGACGACAAAGTGGTCGCGTTTTCTGCCTACGAAACCAACAATCGCGGAACGGGCTGGTTCGGACCGATGGGAACAGCACCGGATGCCCGTGGTCACGGCATCGGGAGTGTTCTACTCAAGCGGTGTCTTGTGGACCTTCGCGACGCGGGCTATCGCCGGGCAATCATACCGTGGGTAGCCCCCATCTCTTTTTATCTTCACCACGTGGGCGCAGAGGTGTGTCGCGTTTTCAACAGATATGAGAAACAACTTGATGATCACTCGCCGTCCGATTGACCCTGCTACGC
>JAHHLP010000594.1 GCA_018679295.1 Rhodothermia bacterium | reverse complement strand
CGAATACCCCTCTCAGGACCATTCTGGGAGGGTTCTCGATGCAGTCCACTGCTCGGACCGAATCGTAACCGCTCCCCGGAAAGACCGACTGCGGAACGACGCCTCGAAGATCCCCGTAATCGAGATTCACGACAAGAAGACAGCCCTTACATCCGCCTGTCACAAGCCGACACTAGGAGTGGGGATAACGATAATTTCATTGACCTCAATTCGCAGATGAGCGCTGACGAAAGAGATGTTACCGCGGGAAACGGGCAGGCGGAGCCGGGTTCAACTCCGGCGTTTTCGGGTGACGGCGGCGGCCCTGCATGGAGGCAGTTGGTGGATCAGCCTTCATCGGAAGACGGGGGTGACAGTACTTCGGGGGACCTCAACGATCCGGCGCTATACCTGAACCGCGAGATCAGCCTCCTGCGATTTCAGGAGCGGGTGCTCGACGAGGCTTTCGACCCCGACTTGCCGGTCCTCGACCGCCTCAAGTTCCTGTCGATCGTCGGATCGAACCTCGATGAGTTCTTCATGGTTCGTGTCGGGGGCCTGAAGCTCCAGCTGGCAGAGGGCGTGGTAGAGCGCTCACCGGATGGTCGCACACCTGCCGAGCAGCTCGCGGAAATCCGCCAGTTTTCTCACGAGATCATGAAGGCCTCGAAACGGTGCCTGCTCGAGGAACTGATGCCCCTCCTCGCTGACGAGGGAATCCACCTGCTCAACTACGAGGAGTTGAGCGAGAAACAGCGCTCTCAGATGAGCGACTACTTCGACGCGGTCATCTTCCCCGTCCTAACCCCGATGGCTTTCGACCCGGGGCACCCCTTTCCACATATCTCGAACCTGAGTCTGAACCTTGCCGTGGTCATCCGTGACCAGGCGGGTGAAGAGCGATTTGCACGGGTCAAGGTGCCGGCATCGATCCCTCGGTTTGTGCCGCTCAAGCGTTCGTCAGGTAGCGTCAGGAAGGACGGGACTGCGCCACGAAAGCACTACTTCGTTTGGGTGGAGCAGGTAGTCGCAGCCAATTTGCAGCGTCTCTTCCCAGGAATGGAAATCGTGGCGTCCTATCCCTTTCGGGTTACGCGTAACGCCGACATGATCATCCAGGAGCTTGAGGCCGATGATCTCCTGGAAACCATGGAGCAAAGTGTTCGGCAGAGGCGATTCGGATCCGTCGACCGTGTCACCTTCAACCCGGGAATGCCCGAAGACATCCGGCAAATCCTCGTCAAAAACCTGCGGGTTGACAACAAGGACGTCTATGAACTCGACGGTCCACTCGGTACGAGCGGCTTGATGTCCCTCTACGAGAGTGTCGAGCGGCCGGATCTGAAGGAGCACCCGTTCATCCCGTTCACGCTACCCCACCTCCGCCTGGAAGACTCCAAGTCGTCAATCTTTGACAGGATCGCAAGGAAGAGCACGCTGATTCATCACCCGTACGACTCCTTCGCGCCGGTGGTCGACTTCTTATTTGCTGCTGCGAACGACCCCAACGTGCTTGCCATCAAGCAGACTCTCTACCGGGTAGGTAAGAATGCACCGGTTGTCCGTGCCTTGTTGAAGGCGCGTGAGAATGGAAAGCAGGTTACTGCACTCGTGGAGCTGAAGGCGCGATTTGACGAAGAGAGCAACATCGAGTGGGCCAAGACTCTTGAGCGTGAGGGAGTTCATGTGGTTTATGGACTGCTCGGCCTCAAGACTCATTCCAAGCTGGCGATGGTGGTGCGGAAGGAGGATGACAAGATGCGGCGGTATGTCCACCTATCCACCGGCAACTACAACGTGGTTACTTCGCACATCTACGAGGATCTTGGATTCTTTACGTGCGACGAAGACATAGGTGCAGATGTCACAGACATCTTCAACTACCTGACCGGCTACTCGGCAAAGAAGGACTATCGCAAGCTGATTGTGGCCCCCATCAAGTTGAGGGCGAACCTCGAGGGCCGCATCGAACGAGAGATCGAGCACGCTCGCGCCGGGCGCGGCGGCCACATTATCATCAAGTCAAATGCGCTGGTAGACAAGTCGCTGATTCGCCTTTTCTACCGTGCGTCCATGGAAGGGGTGAAGATCGAGCTGATCATCCGCGGTATCTGTTGCCTTCGTCCGGGCATCGAGGGTATCAGCGAGAATATCACGGTTCGGAGTATCGTCGGGCGATTCCTCGAGCATAGCCGCATCTACTACTTTGCCAATGGAGGAGACCCGGATGTGTATTTGGGGAGTGCCGACATGATGCCGCGCAACATCGATCGCCGCGTAGAGGTGCTGTTCCCTATCGAAGAGGCCGACCACATCCACCGAATTCGGAACGAGATCCTGGACGTGTATTTCGCTGATAACGTCAAGGCGAGGCTGCTGCAGTCCGACGGCTCGTACGTCCGGGCGAGTGCCGGCGAGGACGACGAGGTTGTTTCTGTCCAGGACCACTTCCTGAAGCAGCGAATAGCATGGCAAAATGACGATGCTCTCGTTCCGGGATCGAGTTAGGCTCGTTTTCCTGCGCCGGCAGTAGTCGAGGACAGAGCGGAGATCAGCGACCGTATTATCAGCGACCGTATTGAGGAGGCCGAGAGGCATCTTACAATGCGGCTCGGTGCTGAAGAAGCCGATCGGGTCGCATTATTCAGAATTGAGTCGGAAATGATCGAATATCTCAAGCGCGTCTATTACTTTGCGATACCGATTGCCAAATCCGTGGTTGACGTAGCTGAGGTTAACCGCGCTGATCTGGTCACGCCACCAAGCCCCACCGCTGTCCCGCAGCAATGAACGAACACCACCTTGACGAATTGAGAAAGATCGCGGCTTCCACGCCTCAGGTCTTCTTTCGTCCGATGGCGTTTTTTGTAGCCAGATGCGGTGTTCTCACGCTCGTCTTCGACGGGTTCAGCAGTGCGATTCTGGAGCTGAAGCGGGGTGTCGAAAAGCTCATCCCCAATCTAGAGCCCGAGCACGAAGGATCGACATGGCCCAAAGTGACACTGGGCATGCTTCGAGATCATGAAACGCTGAGCGCACGCGACATTGTTCGATTGCGCGACATCGCCGATGATTGGAACGACACCCTTCGAAACGAAGGCGAGATCATCGCACTTCAGCACCTATCCGCTGTTGAGTACGGATGTCGGAGTCTGGAGAAGCGGTACCAAACAATTGAATTACCGCTGAAAGTTGACGAGCTGGCGGAGAAACCGCCGCAGTATCACGCTGAGTTCGTGCAGTCGATCGTTTCGCAATTCTCACGCGAAAAGATGGATCGTTACGCAGCCGAATTGGAAAAGAGAGGCCACCGGGAAACGCACTACCGATCGCCGGCACGCGGCTGGTCGCTGGTGGCTGATATTGCCCGGGATCGACTCCCGCTGGCCAATGCGGTGATCGATGAAGTCGAACGTCTCGTACCGGGGAAGTACTGTCGAATCGATCCTGATAGCAGGCACATCACAATCCGATCGCTCGACGTAATGCGTACAAAAAGAGGCCGCGCCGAAATCGACGCGGCCCCTGTGTCGGGATCTTCAAAAGCCGATCAGTTGGCGGAGTAGAATCGCTCCTCCGTGATACGACCATTCACCCACTTCTGGATAGCGACCTGACGATAGTCTTTGTCGCCCCAGTCCTTGTGAGCGAATAATTGTTTAAACAGGTTTCGGTAGTACGATTAAGACGGGATCAAGACCGAGCGACCGGCTAGCGAGTACGCTTCTCCAACACGACGGCCGGCTCGGTTGCGCGTATGGTGACGTGATCGCCAGGTTTGTAATCGGCCGGACTGGGCATGTGGACCAGGTATTCACTGCCGGTCACCTGCACCTTGAACGTTATGTCGTGACCCTTGAACTCTCTTTCAAGCACGACTGCGTCCGTCGTCCCGACACGATCGTGTTCGAGGGCAAGGTGCTCGGGCCGAAGGGATAGGAGCACGTTGCCTTGAGCCGGCCGGTTCAGGACGACTTCACCGATGGGGGTGTCTGCAACCGTGCCTCGCGCAAACGAAAGCATCAGATTCGTTCTTCCGAGAAACTGCGAGACAAAGAGGGTTCTCGGTTCGAAGTAGACCTGCTCGGGCGTTCCGACCTGTTCAATCTGCCCGTTCCAAATCACGGCGACGCGATCCGCAATAGATAGAGCCTCCTCCTGGTCGTGGGTGACCAGGATCGCGGTCATCCCCGTCTTCTTGAGTACGTCCCGTATCTCCTGGCGCGTAGTCTGGCGAAGCAAGGCGTCGAGATTCGAGAACGGTTCGTCCAGCAGGATGACATCGGGCGAGGTGGCGAGAGTCCTCGCAAGGGCCACGCGCTGCTGCTGTCCACCCGACAGCTGGTGGGGCCGGCGTTTCTCATAGCCCGTAAGCCCCAAAAGGTGGGTTACCCTACGATGAATCTCCGTCCGTTCCGTTGAAGGGACGGACTGCAGGCCGAAGGCGATGTTCTCTTCCACGGTGAGGTGTGGGAAGAGCGCGTAGTCCTGGAAAACCAGGCCGACGCCGCGCCGTTCGGGAGGAACGTGAGTGCCTGGTCCGGCAATGACCTTGCCCTTCAGAAAAATCTCTCCGGCGTCCGGACGCGTTAGTCCTGCGATAAGCCTGAGAATTGTCGTCTTTCCGCAGCCGCTTGGACCAAGCAGGGCCAGGATCTCACCCTCATCGACGGCGAACGTGAGGTCGTCAACCACCGCCGGGCCGTGCGGCGAAAAGCGCTTTACAAGCGATCGGACTTCGAGTATCGGGGGCATCGGTGAATCGGCTCTACCGGCAATCGACCGTGTGAACGGCCGTTACGTTGAAAGGTTTGGGCGTCATTTGTGCAGGACGGGCCGAATTCTGCCTGACCGCTCGTGGCGAATGAGGAGTCCGACAAACAGTGCAGAAAGGACGATGATCGACAGTGCATACGGCGCTGCCGGAGCGTACATCGCTTCGTTCGTGTAACTCCAGACGTTGAGTGAAAGCGTCTCGAATCCGGGAGGCGCCAGCAGGACCGTCAGAGGCAACTCCTTGAGAGCAGAGAGGAATACGAATGCCATCGAGACAACGATCCCGGTTCGGATGAGTGGTAAGGTCGCCGACGCGAAGGCTCGAAGCGGTGTTCTTCCCAACGACCGTGCAGCCTCCTCGACGTGTGGAGGCGCCTGGTAAAGGGCTGATCGGACCGGGCCGATGGCCTCTGCAACAAAGTGCAGCGTGTAGGCAAAGATCAACAGCCAGAGTGTCTGATAAAGCCCGGGCGCCGCCGACAAGGAAAAGAAGATGTAGGCGAGTGCCAACGCGAGGGGCGGCAGAGCATAGCCCAGATAAGAGGCACGTTCGATCGACCGCGTAACTGCCGACGGAAAACGAACGCTCAGGTATGACAGCGGGACCGCCAGCAGCGTCGCGGCCAGAGCGGCCGGTGCCGAAGCGATGACCGCGTTCCACAACGGAGAAGCCAAAATGCTCCACTCGAAGCCGGAATCCACCGCCACCCAGCCGATGATCGACGCTACGGGAATCCCCAGCGACAACGTGCCGAGAGCAGCGCAGTACGCGACGGCAAGTGGCCGCCACCGACCCAGAGGGGTGAGCCCTCTCGCGTGCGAGATCGCACTCGAACGGTCCAACCTTAGATCGCGCAGGAGCCGGGCCTCGACGACCAGAAGGATCGCCGTCAATGACAGCAGCATCAGCGCGAGAAGAGCAGCGTAGGTTCGCTCAAAAGCTCCCGCGAACTGCACGTAGATCGCCAGGCTGAACGTCTCGAAGCGCATCAACGAGACGACGCCGAAATCTCCCATCACGTGGAGCACGACGAGTAGCGCCCCGGCCAGGTAGGCGGGGCGCAGCTGCGGCAAAGTCACCCGCAGAAACACCTGCATCTGGCCGTAGCCAAGCGATTGACCCGCCTCCTCAAGCGTCGGATCGAGGCGCATCATGGCGGCTCGGAGATTGAGGAAAAGGTACGGCGACGTGTAGAGCGAGAGCGCCAGCAGTGCTCCCCAGTACCCCGAAAGAGTCGGCACGTCCACGCCCAGGTACCGCGCGAGGGTTCCGTATGAACCCGTGATGCTGAGTATGACGTACGCGAGTACATACCCGGGAACCGCCAGCGGAAGAACGCCGATAACAGTGTAGAGCTTCGCCGGCCGGAGATCGGTCCTCGCTGTGAGCCACGCGAGCGGAAAGGCGATGATGGTGCCCACTGCGAGAACACCCAGAGCCAGGACGACCGTATTCCACAGCAGGTGGGCGTTGCGCGTACTCAGGATCAGCGTTTGCAGTCGGCTCGGATCCGCGTCGAGCGCCCGCACGATAAGGTAGGAAAGCGGAATTACAAGCCCGACTACCACCAGGATGATCGGGAGGAGAAAGTACCAGCGCAGAAG
>JAHHLP010000145.1 GCA_018679295.1 Rhodothermia bacterium | reverse complement strand
GTCGAGCCCGGTGTGGTGGAGGACGAAGGAATCGTACCCCTCTCGTTGCAGGCAATTGGTACGGGTCGGGTTGACACCTCTGATGATGGCCGTGCTGTGTTTACATATGGCTGGCCGGGTGGTACTCGGCGCAGTACGGCAGGAGTTCGATTTGATGGTGCACGGCTCGGCTATGATCGGGCATGGGTCACCAGCAATGCTGTTGGGCCGGGCGATAGCGGAGGACCTCTTCTGAACGCGCGAGGTGAAGTGGTTGGCGTCGTAACACTGGGAACGATGGTTGACTCGCGTCCGGATGTTCTCGAAGAGACCGTCTGCATTGCAAACGATCCACGACCTGCACTTGGCTTGGTAAACTCGACACTTGGCCCGCGCTCTCTTCGGGCGCTGTTTGCGGACGGCAACTTCAGGTCGAGACCCTACGTCCAGGCGTTCCGACTACTTGCGATGATTGGTCGCGGCGAGCGGTTTGGCGAGTCTCTGAGATCGGAGTTGGACGCGTTTGAGAGCTCGCTTGCTATGCGGAATTCGGATCCCGGACTGCATTTCTTTCGAGGCGTTCTTTATCGTATGCTGGGTACGCCCCATGTTGCCGACAGCTCTTTCGCAAATGTTCTGGACTTGTTCGAGGAGTATTTCCCGGCCGCCTATCTGCTCGGCGTTGAACGTTTCAGAGAAGGTCGACTTGAGCAGGCGGCTGATTACTTCGAGCGGACGATACTTGCCGAGCCATATCGAAACCTGGCCAAGTACGGCCTTGCCCGGACGTTGATGCGACTCCATCGGTACAAGGAGGCCTCCGAGCTGTTCAGGCAAGTCGTTTCGCACGATCCGGACTATGCGCCTGCCATCTTCCATCTCGCCCTTTGTCACCTCGCCCGAGGCAATCAAGCCGGCATGGCGATCGCCTCCGCTCGGCTGGGAAGGGTGAGCCGCGTTTGGCAGCGGGAGCTGAATCGCATTATTCAGAACGAGGTTCTTCACCCAAAGACGCTCCAGCCGATGCCGCGAGCGCAGATTCATGCCCACTCGACATGGTAAGCGACCCTGCGTCAATTGTATTTTCCTTGGCCGCTTCGCATATTACGCGACAAATTCATATTCCAGTTTATTGATGGCCGCGCGATAGATCTTGGAGAGCGCCGGGGGATTGATGGATCAAGAAATGGATCGGGGCGATCAGCACGCATCTGACGATGCACCCGGCAGGGCCGATCAGGGATCGAGCGACACAGCGGGAAGAAGAAACCGGTATCGGGACGAGGTCTTCTCGAAACGCGTACCTGCTGGTAAGCGAACCTACTTCTTCGATGTCAAGTCCACGCGTTCCGGCGAGGATTTTTTCATCACGATTACCGAGAGCAAGCGGCTCGACGAGGGCCGTTACGAGAAGCACAAGATCTTTCTGTACAAAGAGGATTTTGGCAAGTTCGTATCCGCGATGCACGACGTGATCCGTCACATCAAGTCCGAGTGTTTGCCGGACTACGATTTTCGAGGCCTTCCTGAATTGACAGAACCGGAAGAGGATGTGCGATTCGCGGACGGCGACGGCGACTTCTGACATTTTCTACGCATCTCAGATCCTGGCGCCAGGTCTGGCTCAGTTCACAGCGGTCGTCGAAACCGATCTGGATCAGAACACGCTTCCGATTTTTGCGGCCGGAAGCTCCGTACAAATCTCGAGCACATAAGCACCACAGGGCATTAGTCGTTAATTTCGGCTCGTGATGGAGCCCACCGACACTGAAATGCTCACGGAGTCAAGTATCCTCGAGAGAATTCGCCCAGCCGTCAGGTCTGAAAAGCAGTACCGCGTCCGATCGTATCCTGCGATTGAGGCCAAGCTGAATCAGAACGAAAGCCCCTACGATCTGCCGGAATCCCTCAAGCAGGAAGTCCTGTCCGAAATGGTATCGGTTCCTTTCAACCGATACCCGGACGATCAACCGGGAGACCTTGAATCGGCGCTCGCTGAGATGCTCGGCGTAAATCCCGAAGGCATCCTGGTTGGAAATGGTTCTAACGAGTTGACCCATACGCTGGGCCTCGCACTCATGGCCGACGGCAAGGTCCTCTTGCCCAGCCCCCTCTTCGCCCTGTTTCGAAGCGTCGTCAGGCTATTTGGCGGACAACTGACGGAGATCACTTGTCTTGAAGACCTCTCCTTTGACATGGACCGGATCATCACGACGGCGGGCCAGCTCGATCCGGATCTTACGGTTATCGCCACGCCAAACAATCCCACCGGACTGGAGGTGAATCATTCGGACTTGCAGCGGCTGGTTGAGACGGCCCGCGGCTTTGTTCTTGTAGACGAAGCGTATGTTGAGTTCAGCGAGCAGCCCGACGCGATTTCATTGATGCAGAAGCATCCAAACGTCCTCATCATGCGGACCCTCTCCAAGGGCTTCGGTCTCGCCGGACTCCGCATTGGCTACCTCATCGGTCGTCCTTCCGTGATTTCTGAACTCAGGAAAGCCCGACTGCCATTCATGATCGGTGAACTCGCGAAGCGGACGGCCATACGCCTTCTCAATGAGCCCGCATTGGTCCAAAGGCGCGTGCGTGAGATGCAGGAATCGGTGGACAAGCTTTATGAGGCGCTGAACCGATTCGGACTTCAGCCTGTACCCTCCAAGGCCAACTTCGTACTTTTTAAAGCGCCGACGCGTCCCGCCGATTTTGTTGAAATGATGGCAGGGCATGGCGTGCTCATTCGGGACATGAGTGGATACTCCGAACTTCGGGATTATGTTAGAGTTTGTGCAGGCACAAGTGCTGAGAACAAGGCATTTTTGGATGCGTTAACAAAAATCTTGGATCATTGATCACGCTGTAACGTCCATTTCCGCGTCCCGCCCAAACCGCAGCAAGAAGGTTAATGGATTTCATTCAAGTCGACATTATCGGCCTCTCGACCAGCCCGTCCAGCGGCGGCGCATATGCTCTAGTACTCGGAGAGGTCGACGGCAACCGGCGACTTCCGATCATCATAGGCGCTTTTGAAGCACAGGCCATCGCTCTCGAACTCGAGAAGATCCAACCCCCGCGCCCGATGACGCACGATCTCCTGCGCGACCTGTTTGAGTCGGTTGGAGCGGAGGTGCTTGACGTAGTGATCGACGAACTCCGCGAGGGGACGTTTTTCGCTAAGATCAGATACATACATGAGGGTGATGAGGACCAACTCGACTCCCGCCCCAGCGACGCCGTCGCGCTTGCAGTGCGGGTTGATGCCCCGATCTATGTAGCACCCGATGTTCTGGAGGAAGCAGGAATTCCGTCGGACGAAGAGGGAGTTGCGATTTCTGGCGAACCCGTGGAGGAGGACGAGCCCTCAACACCGACTTCTCAGCTTGAAAGACTCGAGGAGCAGCTGGACAAGGCGATCAGTGAAGAGGATTACGAGCGAGCGGCGAAATTGCGCGACGACATCGAGAAGTACAAGAACGAATTGAACTAGCCTGCCCGCTGGTCACATGCGCTCGAGGCGAGTTTGCCGGAACGCCACATGGCGTGGGTCGGCAGCCTCGCCTCTGCTGTTTTCAGGAAGACCATATGCAATCAGTCGCTGCCATCGACCTCCTGACCTCGAGTCGTCCATTCTCGGCGATGGATGGTTTTTCCAGGTTGTTTCGGGATTACTGCGAGCACTTTGATCGCGTCGCCAGGTTCTACGCCTCTGACTATCGCTCCCTCGAAGACATCGCCCTGCACGCAAATGCAGTAAACGCGTTCGGCCGCGATCGTGATCTACTCGCCGACACGCTTCTCTCACAAAATGAAGAATGGGCGCTCGACGATGCGACAAGGAATAACATCGAACGGCTTCGGCAAGATGGGTCTCTCGCTGTTGTAACAGGGCAGCAGGTCGGGATGCTCGGAGGGCCTTTGTACACGATTTACAAGACCTCCACAGCCATCGCTCTGTCCAGGAAGCTCGCTGAATCGTCGGGCATGGACGTAGTTCCGATATTTTGGCTGGAGGGAGAGGACCACGATCTGGACGAAGTAAAAACCGTCCACTTGCTAAGTCGCAACGAGACGGTATCGCTCACCTATGATATCGCCCCACTGAACGAGGGCGAAAATCATGGACCGGTTGGACGGCTCAAGCTCGGCGACGCCATCACTGGCCTGCTTGACCAACTCGACGATCTGCTTCCGCCTACGGACTTCAAGCCTGAGCTCATGAAGATGGCGCGGGACGCCTACCAGCCGGGCGTCTCCATGCGAACCGCATTTGCGCGCTTGCTCAAGAGCCTTTTTCCCGACGACGGGCTGATCTTCATTTCTCCTGATGATCGCAGGTTCAAGTCGGCTGCCGTGCCGCTATTTCTTCAGGAGGTCGATGGATCGCAAACGTTGGTCGATTCGATTCGATCTGTCTCGCGTGAACTGGAAAGCGATTACCACACGCAGCTGACCGTCAGCCCGACAAACCTGTTTTTCATCAATCAGCATGGCCGGTTTGCAATCGATCTGATTAACGATGATCAATTTGTTGTGCGGGGTCAGTCAACGTCCTTCAGCAAGAAAGAACTCGCTGCAACGATCGAGAAGGACCCGTGCTGCATAAGTCCCAACGTAGTGTTGCGTCCCATCCTTCAGGACCGCATCCTGCCGACGGTCGCATATGTCGGTGGCCCGGGAGAGATCGCCTACTTCGCTCAGCTAAAGCCAGCCTACGAGTGGTTCGGATTGCCCATGCCGGCCGTCTATCCTCGAGCCAGTGTGACGATTGTCGAAGCGAAAGTCCGAAAGCTCTTGGATGAGTATGGGTTGGACGTTTCCGAGGCTGGCAAGAATGCAAACGACCTATTCCGGCAGGTAGTACTGGACCAGATGGATGTGGACCTGAGTTCCGAGTTTCAGAAGGCCGGGAGTCATCTACACGAAGGAGTCAACGCTATCAAGTCGGTCGCGACATCCGTTGATGGTTCCATGACGAAGTCGGTAGAGGCGACGCGCGCCGCCATCGTGAAAGAATGGAAGCGACTTGAAGAGAAGGTTTTGAAAGCGGAAAAGCGACGGCACGACGAGGACCGGGATCGCCTCCGGCGTTTGCAGACCAATCTGTTCCCGAACGGGAAACCTCAGGAGCGTAGTCTCTCAATCATCTATTTCCTGAACAAGTACGGCCCCGGTTTTCTGGGCGAACTTCAATCTGGGATTTCATTCGACCTCAGGGAGCATCAGATAATTGACATCCAATCCGCGTGACATGAGTGCACGGACGGACGCATACAGCAGCAGACAGGTGTTTTCTAGCCTAATCGAACATGCGATAGAGGTGTCCGCACAATGGCATGATCGCACATACCGAAAGGGCCGATGGCGAAATCCGGCGTTCGTTGTCCCGACGGATGAGCACCTTGCCGTCCCCGTTGTGGCGCATGTGACCGCCGTCGCCTTTACTCTACAGAGAGCCGGTTGGACGGACGAGGCCGTGGCGGCCGGGCTGCTTCATGACGTACTCGAGGATCGAAACTTCTGGGGTGATCACATGAGTTTCGAAAACCTGCAGGCATTGATGGGTACTCGCGTTGCTGAGCTCGTTGTACACGTGTCCGAGCGCAAGTACGATGACGTCGGCAATCGTCTTGGGTGGCGAGAAAGAAAAGACGACTATGTCAAAGGCCTTCGGGAAGCGCCGGCGGAAGCGATCGCGATCAGCCTTGCGGACAAGCTGCACAACCTTTGGTCGATTAACGAGAGTCTTGACCGCGGCGTGGATGTCTTTGAGGATGGCAAAAACAGAAAGGGCCTTGGAGCGGGACCTGCGGAGCAGGAGTGGTTTTTTGAGGAAGTGATCAGGATCTCTCAGCAACACGAGGACTCGCGGCTTAACCCGATCCGCCAGAGCCTGGAGGATGAACTCCAGCGCTTTAGAAGACTGGTAGCGTTGTTGCGCTGAGCGCCGCCCTGCATCGGCCTAGGATGGATTCATACTGCTGTGTACGACAAGCGTACACCGGTTCCGAACGTATTCGAAGCCGCTGGAAGTTGCGAGTGTCTCCGCCTCCGGAGAGGACACACCGATCTGTGTCCAGATGACCGGGCTCCGACCAGTCCTCGCCTTCCGTTCGATCGCGTCCCGCACGACATCAACTGTGTACCGGGGCCGACGGAAAATGTCGACGATGTCTATTGTCTCGTTGTCCGGCACAGCATCGAGAGACGGGTAACATTTCTCGCCGAGAATCTCTTCGTGAAATGGATTGACCGGGATGATCCGGTAACCGACCTGCTGTAGATAGCGTGCGATTTTGTGGCTCGTCCGTGTCGGTCGGGGGGACAGGCCCACGATCGCTATCGTTGTAGCGTTACTGAGTATGGACTCGACGTCAGGCATGGGTGGTTGCTTTGAAAGCCAATTGCCGATGGCGGATCATATCAACCTGAACTTCAAAGTGGAGGTTGTATTTTTCTTTCGCGAACTAAGCGGTAACCCGGTTCATGCGCGACGGGTTCTGAGTGACTAACCCTCCATCCTTCAGTGGCGGCTCGTATTCCGATGGCCTCATACCCTTTTCAAGAGATTGAGAGAAAGTGGCAGCACTTCTGGGAAAGCGAAGAAGTCTTCGCTACTCCTGAAGAGCCGGACACGAGCAGGGATAAGTTCTATGTGCTGGACATGTTTCCGTATCCGTCCGGCGTCGGGCTGCATGTCGGTCATCCTCTTGGGTACATCGCTACGGACATTGTTGCTCGCTACAAGCGAATGCAGGGCGTCAATGTTCTGCATCCGATCGGTTTCGACGCTTTCGGTCTTCCCGCCGAGCAGTTTGCTGTGGAGCATGGCGTTCATCCGCGGATCACGACTGAGAGCAATGTGGCCAACATGCTCGACCAGCTTAAGCGGCTGGGTCTGAGTTATGATTGGAACCGTGTGTTCTCGACCACCGATCCCGACTACTACAAGTGGACGCAATGGATATTTCTACAGCTGTATCAGAGCTACTTCGATCAGACGAAGAGGAAGGCGCGCCCCATTTCTGAACTCGTGGACGAAATCGTCGCCGGAAGTTCCGACGTCGCTACTGCGGAGCAGTGGAAGCGACTTGACGCGCGTGGCAGGGAGGAGTTGCTGTCCGAACATCGTCTGGCGTACATGGCGGAGGTACCCGTGAACTGGTGTCCTGCGCTGGGGACGGTCTTGGCGAACGAAGAGGTAACGAATGAAGGTCGGAGCGAGCGCGGCAACTATCCAGTCTATCGCAGGCCGCTGCGCCAATGGATGCTGCGGATTACCGCCTATGCAGACCGGCTAGAGGACGATCTGGAGCTGGTTGAATGGCCGGATGCTATCAAGTTGATGCAGCGGAATTGGATTGGACGCAGTGAAGGTGCGAACGTCGATTTCAAGCTCGAGCATTCCCAGGAATCAGTGACGGTGTTCACAACGCGGCCCGACACCCTATTCGGCGCCACATACATGGTGCTCTCGCCGGAGCACCCGCTGGTTGATTCGGTGACGGCAGAAGAAAGGCAGCAGGACGTCGACGAGTATCGCAAGGTCGCCGCCGGGCTGTCCGAGATCGACCGGATGGCCGAAGGTAAGCAGAAGACCGGCGTGTTTACCGGCGGCTTTGCTGTAAACCCGGTCAACGGAAAGAAACTGCCAATCTGGATTGCGGATTACGTCTTGATGGGTTACGGTACAGGCGCCATCATGGCGGTTCCCGCTCACGACCAACGGGATTTCGAATTCGCCAAGGCGTTTGATCTTCCCATCGTGCCGGTCGTGAAACCGGATCGTGAATGGTTGGCCCGGTATGAGATTACCGAAGAAGAGTATCTCGAATCGCCGGAAAGCCTTGAAGAGGTTTTTGCCGGTACAGGAGAGGGCTGCAATTCGAGCAACGACGAGGTAAGCCTGGATGCGGTACCAACACGCCGAGCCAAGACACTGATCACTGATTGGCTGGAGGCCAAGGGCCTTGGCTCATATCAGATTCAGTACAAGCTGCGCGACTGGCTTTTCAGCAGGCAACGATACTGGGGCGAGCCGTTTCCCATACTGCACGCAGCGGAAGGGACGATCCAACCCGTGCCGGAGTCCGAGCTTCCGGTCCGGCTGCCGGAAATGGACGACTTCAAGCCGGAGGCCAGCGACGACCCGGACGCACCTCCACGGCCACCGCTCAGCAAGGCCCCGGAAGAGTGGCGGTTCGTCGAGCGCGACGGAGTAAGATTCGAGCGTGAGCTCAACACCATGCCCCAGTGGGCGGGATCGTGCTGGTACTATTTGCGCTTCATCGATCCACACAACAAGGAGCGCTTTGTGGATCAGGCGAAGCAGGAATACTGGCTGAGTCCGAATGGAGTGGATCTTTATGTTGGTGGAGCAGAGCATGCCGTGCTCCACTTGCTCTATGCAAGGTTCTGGCACAAGGTCCTGTTTGACCTGGGTCACGTCTCCACGCCGGAGCCATTTCGACGTCTGGTGAATCAGGGCTACATCCAGGCCTTTGCCTATCGTGATGAACGGGGAGTAGTTGTGGCCGCGGACGAGGTGATAGACCAGGACGGCCAACCGGCGGCAGACGTTCAGGGTCAGTCAGGGCGCAGGTACTTTCACGACGGACAGCCCGTCGTCCAGGAGTATGGCAAGATGGGCAAGAGCCTCAAGAACGCCTCCAGCCCCGACGAAGTGTGCGCTGAATATGGCTGCGACACCTTCCGTCTCTACGAGATGTACCTCGGTCCCATTGAGGGGTCGAAGCCGTGGAGTACGCGCGACATCATCGGTGTGCACCGATTCCTGCGCCGCGTGTGGCGCAACTTCGTCGACGAGGAATCCGATGCCTTGTTGGTGGTTGATGGCGAAGTCGACGAAGGGCTTGAGCGCGAATTGCACCGCACAATCAAAAAGGTTACCGACGACTTCGACCGGCTAAGCTTCAACACCGCAATTGCTTCTATGATAGAGTTCAATAGCGAATTGGTGGGCCTGGAGAAGATCCCGAGGCGACTTGCCGAACCGTTGGTCAAGCTACTTGCACCTCTCGCGCCCCACCTCGCCGAGGAGCTGTGGCATCGCCTTGGGCACGCGAAGACGATTGCATTTGAATCGTGGCCGGATTACGATCAGGAACTCGTCAAAGCGCAAACGATCGTTATTCCCGTACAGGTGAACGGCAAGGTCCGCGGCTCTCTGTCGGTTGCCCCGGACCAGCAAAAAGAGGCGGTGCTTGCCGCCGCCAGGGAGGACGAGAATGTCGCACGGCACCTCGAAGGCAAGACGGTGCGGCGCGAAATTTACGTTCCAGGGAAGATCGTGAACCTCGTAGCTAACTAGGGAATACCCGATGTCCGAGCCGACCGCCGTTGACGTTCTTGCATTCGGGGCGCATCCGGACGACGTCGAACTGTGGTGCGGCGGTACCGTTTGCACCCTTACACGTTCGGGCTATGCCGTCGGTGTGGTTGATCTGACTCAGGGGGAACTCGGTTCTCGCGGTTCGGCATCCCTCCGGCAGCAGGAAGCCGAGAAAGCCTCGCGCGTGATGTCGATCGCGTCACGAACCAACCTGGAAATCCCGGATGGGGATATTCGAAACACTATCGAGAACCGCAATCGGGTAATCTCCGCCATTAGGGCTTCGCGCCCTCGAATCATGCTCGTCGGGGCGCCAGTTTGTCGTCATCCCGACCACGCGGCTGCTACTGAGCTGGTAACAAACGCCGCATTCTACGCCGGGTTGAGTAAGGTCGAAACGCGAGACGCCGGCGGCGCGAGCCAGGAGCCATTCAGACCTGACCACATTCTTCACTACATGCAGGCCCTGTCTTTTGAGCCGACTTTCGTCGTGGATGTTTCGGCTGTCTGGGAAACGCGGATGAAGGCGATCCGGGCCTACGGCAGCCAATTCTTCAATCCGGATTATGTCGCGCGCGAGGCTGAGCCCGAGACCTTTGTTTCGACCGACGCCTTTCTTCAGTGGATTGAGGCGAGGGCCCGGTCCTTGGGTTATCCGATCGGTGCTGCCTTCGGTGAGGGGCTTCTGTATCGAAACGGCCCAGTCGGCATTTCCGATCTTATGACCGTTCTCGCTCGACAGCGTCCACACAAATGAGCCAACGACGGGCCACTCAGTCGTCGTCGAGGATGTATGAAAGGAACTCGGAGGCGGTTACGAACGGGCTCCCGTTCTTGACAACAACGGCTGACACCGCATTCATCAACTGTTCTGACTGCTGGGGCATTTCTGCACGCATTCTGTTCTTGATCCTTGCGAAGAGATCCTGCGCCACGCCACCGTTTTCCTGGCCGAGAATTATGATCATGCGCTCGGTGCCCGGATCGACAAATATCGAATCCTCACGATCAAGAGAGTCCTCGACAATTCGAGAGATCAATTCGAACTCGTCCAGATCGGTGCGATCGTAGGCATCCTCCATCCGCATTGCAACGAGGACGAACGGAGTTCCGCTGCTTTCGTAGTCCTCGAAGTATAGCTGCAATTCCTCGGTAAACCTGGACCGGTCTTCAAACGCCTGGCCCCGAGTTTCATCGTGAGCCGTCAGCTCGAGATCGTGCTCTCCCGCGTATGTGGGTTCTTTCTCGGCTGGGGATTCGGACGTGTCTGAGAACATCTCATCGATCCGCAGCTCTGGGGTGGTGCCATCGACCTCGTCCGGCTCGTCAACGTTTTCGCGGCCCGTTTCAGCGCTTGGTTGCCACCCGGCAACAGGGTGTTGTATCGTGGAGATCGCGGGCGTCTCCAGTAGCCACGGCACCTCCGTGCGTCTGGTAGCATGGCCGACCTGCGGCATCAAGGAAAGAGTTCGCTGAACATGTCCGTCGATCTGCACCATGTGGACGTGGATGCTGCCGGTCATGTGGCTACCCATCAACTCGATGATGCGTCGTGATGCCTCATTAGCGGGAGCCGGCATGCATAGTACAAGAGTCGAGTCGATATGCCCGATTTCATCCAGCAGCCTTACGAATGCGGTTCGGAAGTGATCGAAGGAAGAGAACCGTGCAAAGGGGCTGAAGTCGTCAATGACGACGTGGTCAGCCGATGCGTCGACGATCAGGCTGGCGAGAGCCTTGAGAGCTGATTCGAGGCCATCGTCGTCTGCATGCAGCACCTCCAGTTCAGCGGGAATCCGGCTCACTTTCAATAAGCCACTCTGTCGAGCGGCTGTGTCGTCAAAACCGACGCCCGACGCCTGAATGGTCAGGTCGAGATCTCTCAGTCGCGTGACCAGAAGTGTCGACTCGAGTCGGCTGGTTGCAGACGCTACAAAAACGACCGGGAGTAGGTTCTTTCCGGCCGAGTTTCGTCCGTAAACGAGATACCTTCCTCCCCGGAAGACGCCTCCCCAATAGTGGTCGATTCCGCTTACGCCTGAGGAGATTTGCTTCCCGCGTGTTTCCCGCCCTTCCATCTAAAATCTCAGCTGCTCACGATTGATTACCTGATACTCATCTTAATTCAACAAAACCTGTGCCGTGAAGTGCAGTCGCAGCCTCAGATACTAAAAACAGCGTTTGGGGCCGGTTTTTGGACTGTCTGGGTATGGACAGCAATTATCGCAGAAGTGTTTCGAGATCTGCTAGTGGCTCGCATCCCTTTATGAGACCCTAGTCGAGCCGGCATGCGAGGCATCAACGGCGTTTACTCATGCGTTCGAAATCCAGTGCCCGGTGAGCCATAAGTAGTATTTCCCGAGCTTCGGGATTCTCGGCAAGGTAGCGGAGGAGCTCCGGCCGCTGCAACGGAGCAATTGTGCCAGCGACGAGGGATGCAATCAACTCCTCGCGAATGGCCTCATCGCTTTCCTGACTTGACCGTCGCTTTTCAGCTCGTGGTCGTCTCTTTTTTTCTCGTCGACTCACGGACGGGATCCTACAATTGCGGACGGTGGTGGCGACACAGACCTTTGCCACTTGTACTAACGGAAAAAAAGTATTTTCTGGGGGTGTCTTATTTGAGGGGGGT
>JAHHLP010000403.1 GCA_018679295.1 Rhodothermia bacterium | reverse complement strand
AGTGTTAACTGATGTGGCGGGTACCAACTCGACTATGATATTCCGGTACGTGGCGAACCACTACGGTTTCAGCGAGGCTTCCATCTCACAAGTCGGGACGCAGGTTTTAATTGTGCAGAACCACATGATGTACCCGGCGCCGAAGTGGAGAAGGATGGTCGAACTGGGTGTGTTTCCGATCCGAGAAAAGAACGATCCTTGCGACGGCGACATGATCCGCTGGACGTTTGCCGCCTATGATCCCTCGCTAACGCGGGTACGTAAGTTTCTGGACGCGACGGCTCCGGGGAGTGTGGTACTCCGCTTCGCACCGCCGGCGCTGATATTCGACCTCATCAGCAGGTGTACGCGTTTTCAAAAGCTCGACGCTCTGCCGTGGTACCAGCGCTACGTTCTGGGTCGCTTGCCCATTCCGCTTCGAAGCGATCGCGGAAGAACCGGACGCATCCGGGCCGCATAGGTCGCCTCGTCAGTACCGCGCCCGGTTGACGACGAGCGGCATCAAAAAAAGCACCGGGCCACATCCAATCTGCGGCCCGGTGCTCGTGTTGACTTCTACGGGTGTTGCCTAGGCGGCTGCCGAGCGACTCTCCTCGTCCAGGATTCCACGCTCCGTTAGACTGTCCTCGACGCGGCCCAATCTTTCCTCGAGGGATCCGAACTCGGTGTATGTCTGCTCAGACGTTTTCGAAAGAACCCGTCCAAACTCTTTCAGCGCCATCTTCTGATTCGATAGCTGAGATCGGATTGATTCATCGGACTCCTCAATAGCACTCTTGAGCGCCTCGATATCGTCCACTGTCGCTTTGATCTCCGAGTAGTCCGACTCGAGGCGTTCAACGGCTTTCGTTGCCGCCTCCAGTTGGGACTCAAGCTCCGCTGGGACTGTGGCCGGCTCCAATGAGACGGACTCGTTCTTCCGCGCGGTGCGATAGAAATAGAATGCCAGGATTGCCAGCATGAAGGCTGGAATCTGGCGAATGGCTTCAACGGCGATGCTTTCCATCATAGTGGCGAACTGAATTAGGTCCTGTGCGCGCACATCGCGACACACTTAGGTCGTTATCGGCACGATATTCGAGAATTAAAGAGATTGAGAGCCGGTGCAGCGCCGTGTTAATACCACGTTGTCGCGTGCGATGGGCCCCTGTTCCCTCGTTTAATTCGTTGAGAGCGTGGTCGATACAGAATTCGAGCTGATCGCAACCCGTCCTAGCCCTCTCTCGATTCGCTTGAGCAACCCTAAATCGCCAACTCTCCGCCATCCGGACGACGCCGTATCGGCGTCTGTCTTGCGTGACGTCCGAACTCAGATCCAATGAAGAGCGGTTCCTCCAAGAAATTCGATATCAAGGCGCAGATTGGTCGCATTACGAGTCTGCTGGACGACGATGCTACCGACACTGACGAGATTGGAGATGAGATGTCCGATAACGGCGTCGCCGATGTCGAGAAGTCTGTTGTAGTTGGGAGGGTAGGAGAGGACTCGGATGAGACCAATCGCGCTCTGGAACAGGTCGAGGGGCTTGACCAACTTGTCGAACCCGAAGAGCGCGGGTTTTTTGAGGACGTTTCACCACCAGCGCCTGAATCGGAGACTGGCGTAGAGCACAGCCAGCCCGCCACGGATGCCGCTCCCCCGATGGTGATGACTGACGACACTCCCGCGGACGTGACACCTTCCGATGTTGGCGTTCCGCTTGCTGAAGAACATGCCGAGATCGCGGGTCCCATTGATGCGCATGGGAATGTCATAGAGATTGATGACGAGCCCGCGCTCATCAACGGCAAGAAGATCCGTGACCGCGTTGTACATCGTCTCGTTGCCAAGGAGATCATCACAGAGCAGCAGCTCTCTGAGAGTATCGATGAGTGGAAACGGTTGCGGGGTGAAGGCTACAAAGTACCGCTGTGGCGCGTCATCACCCTCGATCCCCGCGTCGATCGCGAGGTAATCTATCGTGAGGCTGCCGCTGTTTACGCCTTCAAGGAGGCAAAGATATCATACTCTGAGGCGTTGGCATTCATCGAGGCCGTGGCCGAGCAGTTCGAGGGGCCTCATCTCGATCGGATGATTGAGCTGTTTGTGATACCGATCTCTCAGAAAGCGGACCATCGTACCGGCGAAGTCCTTTGGGTCTTTGCTACCCACGACCCGACGCGACCGGAAGTCCACAAACTCATTCAGCGCCTCAGGCTCAAGCGCTTCGAGCTGCAATACACGTCAGAGTCCTTCATCGGCGAGCTTATCACTGAAGGGTTCCTCTCGAAGAACGAGTACCTCGATCGTCTGAATGACGACCCGCTCATATACGATCTCGGGACCAATTACGAGGAGAAAGACGGGCTAATCGATGAGGAGGCGCTCGAGGCGGAGATCAATAGGTCGTCCCTCATCAACCTGTTCGAGGCGTCGCTGGTGGAGGCAGTCAAGAAAGGAGCATCGGACATCCACGTATATCCCAACTCCGAAGGGCAGCTTCAAATAGACTTCCGCGTCGACGGCGAGTTGACGCGCTGGCATCTCGAGGAGCGGATTCACCCGGAAGCCTTTCTCGCTGTTGTAAAGGACAACTCGATGAACGTCGATCGTTTTGAGCGTGACACGTCTCAAGACGGGGCGATACAGAGAAGGATTGCCGACACCGTGATTCGCTTTAGGGTGTCGATTCTGCCGATTGCCTCCCACCGACCTGGCGTCAATGCTGAAAGCATCGTGATTCGAGTCCTGGACGATCGGAAAGTGCTCACCGACCTCGGCAAGATCGGTATGCTTGAGGACTCGATGACCCGGTTCGAGACTGCAATTCGGCAGCCCTACGGAATGATCATCCTCACCGGACCAACAGGCTCCGGTAAGAGCACCACACTGGTAGCGGCACTGCACCAGGTGATAACGCCGAAGGTGAACGTGCTAACGGTTGAGGATCCGGTCGAGTATCTCATCAAAGGCGTGCGGCAGATCAAGCTGAGTCATCGGCTGGACATGGAAGGGGCGCTGCGGTCGATCCTCCGTCACGACCCTGACATTGTAATGGTGGGTGAAATGCGTGATCGGCAGACAGCAGAGCTGGCAATCAAGCTGGCAAACACCGGACACCTGACGTTCTCCACCCTTCATACGAACGACGCGCCGAGCGCCGTCAGCCGCCTCTACAAGATGGGTATTGAGCCCTTCCTGATCGCCTATGCGATCAACATCGTCGTGGCGCAGCGACTTATTCGGCAGCTTTGTCCCAAATGCAAAAAAGAGGACAAGTCCATCGATCCCGAGCTGCTTCAGTATTTGGGATTCACTGAGGACGAGGCTAAGAGCGCGACGTTCTTCGCGCCGAATCATGGCAGTGATTGCCGAACCTGCAACGGCCAGGGTTTCAAAGGAAGGCGAGCAATCGCCGAGACACTGATGTTCTCGAACGATATCCGAAAGAACATCCTGTCGGCGGGAGACGTGATCGACGAAGACGGTTTGCGCAAGGTAGCCGCCGCCGAGGGGATGCGCTCGCTTCAGGACTCGGCCAAGAGGGTGGTGCTGATGGGTGAAACCTCACTTGAGGAGATGATACGGGTAACCGGGTCATCAGAATAGCACCTTGGGGGTGCCTTTACCCTTAACTGATCGGAATTCGGACCGATACCGAAGGGGGTTTCGACGCCAAGAAGACCACAACTGTGTCGCCGTAGACCCTCGCCAGCAACTATCGCCACGCCCGCCATGCCAGATCCCTCCTCAGGTCGGTATCAACCACCGACAACCCAACCGTTGACTTCGCATCTTCCCGCCGCCGCGGTAGGCGATCGCGTAATTCGCGCAGCCATATTCTCAGGCCTGATGCATGCTTCCGAGCTGACCGGCTTCTCCGCCGACTACGAAGCACTCCCGGCTAATGAGCGACCTCGTTTCTGGCGATTCGTCGCAGATCGCCACGGCGCCGACAAGGAGCAATTCTATTCGCTCGCTGCCCGCACCTACGGCTTCGAGGAGATCGAGATCTCCGTATCAGACCTTATTCGCTTCGTTCAGGAAATCCGATCGGATTTCAGTCGGACGAGCTGGAAGCGGATGAACGAACTGCGCGTGCTACCCGTGGGGAAAGACGGAGCCAGGGAAGAAGTCGGAGATTCGGCCGCAGCACGATTAATATTCGCGAGTTCAGATCCTATGCGGCTCGAGGTTAATAACTATCTCTCGACCCTGCCGGTGCCGTCTTTTGTGCTTCGGTACGCATCCGCGCGATCGATTGAATACGTGATAGATCGCGTCTTGCCGGTGATCTTCTCGCGGCGTCCGAACGCAAGTGAATCCAAACCGGCCCGCGTTCTGCCTCTCGTCCCTGCTTCGCCGCAATCGGGAGAGAACGACCCTGATGTAAGGCGCGCCGCGTAATTACTGCGCCGGAGATTTCAACCAGTACTCTGCATTGCGGCGGCGATTCCGTTAATGCTCAGGAATAGGGAGCGCCGATACTGCTCCTTATCGTCCTCCGATGCCCGTCGATACCGCCTTATCAATTCGATCTGAAGCAGATTAAGTACGTCTGTAAAGGGATTGCGCAGCCGGATAGACTTCTTGATCACCGGGCTGTTGTCGAGCAGTTCAGACTGGCCGGTGATAGCGAGAATAGCCGACTCGGCTTTCGCGTAGTCGTCTTCGATGAGTTGTTTGAAGTCTCTGCCGTTCACCTTGTCTGCCAGCGCCGCATACAGTGTCGAAATGGGCAACCTGGCTCGCGCCATCTCTCGCTGCGCGCTGTCCACGACCGCGTTCAGGAAGGGCCATCTACTGTAAAGAGTCGCCAGACGCTCCTCGTGACCGGCACTGATCAAATCCGATAAGGCTTGCCCAATACCGTACCACCCCGGCACGATGTAGCGTACCTGGGTCCATGAGAAGACCCACGGGATGGCGCGCAGGCTTTCGAAGTCGACCTCGTTCGCGGACTTTCTCGAAACCGGGCGCGAAGCGATAGGCAATCGACTGATATGTTCGATCGGAGTGACCTGCGT
>JAHHLP010000368.1 GCA_018679295.1 Rhodothermia bacterium | reverse complement strand
GTTTACTTCTTCGCGACAGCACTGGAATCGCAGGAAACGAATGACCGATTCGGACCGGCAAGAATTGATGTCACTCGCGCGGTCCTCGATTCGTTGGGTGCCTTCGGAAGAGGCGAATGACATGCACAAAGAAAGAGAGTCGGGTGCACCGGGCAGCACGGGACAGCTGAAACCTCGTTTCGTACTGGCAGCAGCAGTTCTCGCAGGCGCGGTGATTGCCCTCCTTCTGTTGTCCGGCTGTCGGCAGGATAGCTTGTCGCTCACGGCGGCGGACCTCGAGCAGATCAAGCGGGCCGACAGGGCCTACGCCGACGCTTGGCTGTCAAACGATTCATCGGCAGTCATGGCGACGCTCGTTACCGACCCGGTCATCGTCCCGTCGGGGATGCCGGCGTTCGAGGGCCCGGAGGCGATCCGAGATTTCTGGTGGCCGGAGAACGCCCCGCTGACGACGGTTCATCAATTCGATCTCGAACAGCATGAGGTAGGGGGCGACGGGGAAGTCGGTTTTGTGAGGGGCTCTTTTTCGCTGGCGTTTGAGTACGCAGGCGCGGATTTCACGAATTCGGGGGAGTACGTTTCGGTACTCAGGCGCAGCGACGAAGGTACCTGGCGGATCTCACATCGCATTTGGAGCGACCATCCTGCGGTGGCGGGCGACTGAGAACAGCCTATCGTGTACCTGTCTGATCACAGGAATCAGTCTCGACAGAACAATGGTTTCGAATTGCTTAGGCCTGGCCGTCATGTGTTCCGTCCTCACTGTCCAGCTTGGGTGTGAATCGTCGAGGGAGGTCATTGACACCCATTCCCTGGCGTCGCTCGCAGCCGATTTACCTGCGATCGAAGGGAACGATCGATATCTCGCCTCACCATTTGTCACGGCCGGCGACCGGCTGTACATGGTTGGGCATCAGGACGGACGCTTTCCGGACCTTGGGTGGCACGTAGAGGGCGAGATGGGAGGCATTTGGAACCACCCGATCAAACTCATGGATGGATTTGTTGGGTCAATCGCTGATTCGATTGATGAAGCGTCGGGCTGCCTGGAATCGGCTGATCGATTTCTCAATTATCCGCTCGCAAACAAACATGTCTATGAAAGGGATGACCTGACCATCGAGCGTCTTCAGTTCGTTCCCGATGGGATCGAGGGGCTCGTTGTCGAGTACGCGATCACCAATCGATCCTCTGAAAGGCGTCGTCACACATTCACGTTCACCGGGATGATCGATTTGATGCCCGTCTGGCTGTCGGAGCGAATCGGGATCGAGGACGGGGTCGATAGGGCGTCGTGGGATGAGGGTGAGCAGGCAATGGTAGCAGTGGACAGCCTGAACAGCTGGAGTGTCGTTGTCGGGTCGAGTCGTTCAATCTCTGATTACCGGATCGGGTGGAGTCCGTGCCATCAGGATCGCAAAGGGAAGGGCGTCGACGTGTCGCTCGCATTCGACCTGGATCTGGGTTCAGGAGAGGCCACCACAATCCCTTTCTTCGTCGCGGGCTCGTACACAAGCCTCGACGAATCGCTAGAGACGTTCGCGACCCTCAAGACCGACGCGGCGCAACTGCTGGAAGAAAAGTTGGAGCGATACGCCGCGATAAAGAAAACGGCGGGTATCGCTATACCGGACAAGGAGTTGCAGGAGGTGTACACCTGGATCAAGTACAACGCCGACTGGCTTGTTCGCGACGTGCCAGAGGTCGGCCGAGGCGTATCGGCCGGTATTCCAGACTATCCTTGGTGGTTCGGAGCCGACAACACCTACACGCTGCAGGGTGTTTTCGCGACGGGACAGCACGATCTTGCCAGGGCGACCATGCAGTTGCTGCACAAGCTGTCTGAAGAATCGAATGGCAATGGTCGCATTGTACACGAGGTGTCTACTAACGGCGTGGTGTTCAACCCGGGAAACCTGAACGAGACTCCGCACTTCGCCATGCTCGTGTGGAACGCATTCGAATGGACGGGCGATCGTGAGATGTTGGCCCAGTACTACCCCACCGTGAAAAAGGGTCTCGACTGGATGATGACCGACCAGGACGAAGACGGCAACGGCTATCCGGACGGTGCGGGCATGATGGAGATCCACGGACTCGATTCAGAGATGATAGACGTTGTCGTCTACACGCAGCAGGCTTTCGAAGTCGCCTCCAGGATGGCACATGTGATGGACGAGCGGGATCTGGCGACGCAGTATGCCCATACTGCGCGACAGCTTCGCGACCGAATCAACAGCGAGTGGTGGGTGGACGAGGCATCGTCGTATGCCGACTTCCGTGCAACCACGCGCGAGACCCTACACCTGATCGAGGACGCCATCGTTCGTGCGGATACACTTGGCAAGCCATGGGCGATCGCCGAGTTGCGAGATCTGCGCAACAGGATCTCCGGTTATCCTGCCGAGGCGAAGCAGGGACATGTGCTCCACCACAACTGGGTCGTCAACACGCCGATGGAAGTGGGTGCGGCCGATCCCGACAAAGCACTTCGGGCGCTCAACACGGGCGCGCGCTATACCAATCCGTTTGGTGTCTATGTGACGGGAATTGACCGGCAGGAGGACCAGGAAGAGGCTCTGGAATCACCCAACTGGCAGACGTTTTCGTATGTCGGCGCGGTGATGACGCTGCCCACAGGCGTGCAGGCAATCGCCGAGGCTCGCTACGGTCGCCCGGACAAGGCATATGAATATCTCCGAATGTTGACCAACTCCTTCAGTTACGCATTGCCCGGATCCATGTATGAGGTGTCCCCTGACTACGGCATGATTGTGCAGGCGTGGAACGTCTACGCCGTGGCGGTGCCGATTGTGCAGTACTTTTTCGGTGTCAGGCCGCGCGCTTACGACCAGCATGTGACGTTGCGTCCTCGCATGCCAGAGGGTTGGGATGATGCTCTGCTGGCGAATCTGCCGGTTGGCGACAACGTCATCACGTTCGAAAAACAAACGGCCGGCGGCACGGTCTCGTACGTTATCCATCAAAAGGAGAGCCACTGGACGGTAGACTTGAATCTGCCTCGCACCGACGCTATCGCCGTTAAGGTGAATGGCAATCGAGTGGAGCCCGAATACGCGGGCGACGAAATGGTCATTCGGCTTTCGGGAGGCCATATCAACGTTGAGCTCGCGCCTTCGTGACGATCTCCTCCCATACGTCCGATGAAACTTAATTGTCGGCCCACCCTGCACGGCGACTTGTTGACGCTTCGTCCGCTGGAGCGCAACGACTTTCGTGCACAGTTTCGACAACTGCTGATCGTGGCTGCTTGTTTGGCCGTCGCGGCTTCAGCCTGTTCGCCGGATTACCGAGATGCGGGTAGCTACCGCATCGTTGCCGTCACCGACGGACTTTTCGGATTACGGTGTCAGCCGCGTACGGAGCTCTACTATGTTAATCGGTCATCATCAGAACCCGAGCCCGTCTACCTTGGGACCTGCGGCACGCCGCGATTCGTGACCGAACACCTGGGTTTACCGCACGACCCCAGTTGCTATGCCGTTTCAGAGGGCGGTACTTCGCTTGTCTATTTTCACAAACCGAAGTGGTGTGGTGCCGGAGACAAGGCTCTTCGAAAGGAAGGAGGTGTATACTTGCACTCGGTGAACGGCGAAGACGGTCTCTTGTATTCGGAGAGCGAAGTCGGCCAGATCTGGTC
>JAHHLP010000028.1 GCA_018679295.1 Rhodothermia bacterium | reverse complement strand
TCGCAGGTCTTGCGCAAGGCACCTGGGGGACGTCAGCGGATCGAGCTGAACTGACCAACAAGTTCGAGTCGGTGGCAAACTGGTCCGCCTCGAACAATGTGCCGGTGATGATCAGCGAGTTTGGTGCGATTCGCGGTGCTGATTTCAACTCACGTATGCGCCATTACTCGGCGTATGTAGAGGAGTCGCTTACGCACGGAATAGCGTTTCAGGCCTGGGACGACGGCGGCGACTTCGGGATTTACCAGCGCGAGGAACGTGGCTGGAATGAAGTCAAGGACGTTCTCATACACACGTACCCGGATGGGCCCACCGACCTGGCGACTACAGTTGAGGGCGACTCCGTCCTCATCCTCTCCTGGGTCAACCGAAGATCCGATTTTGCTTCTCTTGTCGTCGAGCGGAGAACCGGCAATGGCACATTCGAGCAACTAGCCGAGATTGCCGGGAACGCAACAACTTACTCCGATTCGTCGGTAACAGGGGGCGTGACCTACGACTATCGGGTGGTCGGTCGCTCCCCCGCCGATGCGGATCGGCACTCCTATCCTTTCCGCGTTCGGGTCTTGCCGACGAAACGTTTCAACTTCCATGGTGCCCCTTTCATGATCCCGGGAGTGATTGAGGCTGAAGATTACGACATCGGCGGAGAGGGCCTGACCTACCATGACACCGAGGAGGCGAACATACCCGGTGCCTATCGTCCGTCCGAAGGGGTCGACGTAGAACCGCGAGACGACGGCGGTTTTCAGGTAGCGTATGTCGAGTCGGGCGAGTGGCTCGAGTACACCGTTGACGTGGCCGATGACGGCGACTATACGCTGACAACCTCGGTCGCCTCGTTGAACGGAGGGGGGCAATTTCGTTTTGAGTTTGGCAGGCGCACGTCTCAATCGTTGATTGTGCCGAGCACCAACAGCTGGCAAACGTTGACGACAGTGAGCACGACACTTGCGTTGGATGCCGGTGAGCAGATCATGCGTTTCTTCATCTCCTCGGCCTCGCCGTTTAACATTGACAGGTTCGTGATTGAACGTGTTGGAGCGACTGCCGTGGAGACCGACAGTGATCCACCGACCTTTGATGTCTTTCCGAATCCTGCTCGCGATTGGTTGCGGGTGTCCGTGACGGACGCCCGCTCATCTAGCGTTCAAGTCGAGCTCTTCGACTCGCTCGGGCGGCGGCTGCGAACGGTGACTTCGACCGGCTCTGAAGAGATCAAAGTTGACGGACTACCGCGCGGAGTTTACGTATGCCGTGTTCATTTGGGTGCCGGTGTTGTTAGGTTCATCAAGGTGCTTCTGGTGTAGTTCCGTCTTCAGCAAGGGGATAATTGCGTTAACAGTAATCTTTCTTGCGTTTTTGAGTTAGTTGTTATCTATTTAGTGTTGGCGCTCAGCTCGTTTTTCAGGCGCTGATTCTCGCACTTCGGAATCAGGTGTCCATGGCTTCCGAATTCACTCAACTGCTCGTTCGAGCAAGGAAGGATGCCGGCACTGCGGTCGACGACGTAGTTCCTATCATTTATTCCGAGCTTAAACGGATTGCTCATCGCCAGCTGAAACGTGAGCGATCCGGTCATACGCTGAACACAACCGCACTTGTCCACGAAGCCTACCTGCGACTGGCCGGTGCTGATGAGCTGGCTTGGGAGGATCAGGTTCACTTTCGCGCAATTGCCGCACAAGCGATGCGCCGCATCCTTGTAGACTATGCGCGTCGCCGGAATGCACTCCGCAGAGGTGGTGATCAGGAGCGGATCGACCTCGACGCCTCAGAGATCGCAGCGGATGGGCAGACCGGTATGATGCTATCGCTGGACTCTGCCCTGTCGAGGCTCGAAAAGGGAAGCCAACGATTGTGCCGGGTTGTCGAGTATAGATTCTTTGGCGGACTGAGCGAGGAAGAAATTGCTGCTGCATTGCAGATCTCAATTCGGACGGTTCGCCGCGACTGGGTTCGAGCTCGCGCGTGGCTTTACAAAGAACTCTACTCGGAATGAGCCACCGGCATGCGAGAGACGCCCGTTGACACCGATGCTGCAGCCCGATGGCTCTTGATAGAGCGGTTGTTTGACGAGGCCGTTGAGCTTCCGCGGGGCGAGCGCACAGATTGGCTGGAACGGATGTGCCCGGACTCTTCGACACGAGGAGAGGTGGAGGCCATGTTGCTGGCTCATGATCGTCAAGATGGTATTCTCGAGGTACCCATTGCCGACATCGCCGGCCGCGTTGCCGCAGACGCCGGAGATCCCGAATCTATTGGAGCGTATCGAATCCTCCGCACCCTGGGACAGGGCGGCATGGGTACCGTCTACCTGGCCGTTAGGGACGATGGACAATTCAGCAATCGAGTGGCTCTAAAGGTCCTGAAAGAAGGGGTCCATTTTGAAGAGCTGGAACGCCGGTTTCGCACGGAACGGCAAATCCTCGCGACGCTGCAAACCGACTGTATATCACGAATTCTGGACGGCGGTGTGACGGAAGACGGGCGTCCGTACTTCGCGATGGAATATGTTGAAGGTCGTCCCATTAACGAATACTGCGCTCAGGTGCGGGCCAGCATTGACCAGAGGGTTCTCCTGTTGTCAAGAGTAGCTGACGCCGTTCAGATTGCGCATGCCGGACTGGTCGTGCACCGCGATCTCAAACCTTCAAACATCCTCGTCACGGAAGAGGGGACGGTCAAGCTGCTCGATTTCGGAGTAGCAAAGATGATAGCCGGCGACGAAACAGGGCAGGACACATCGCTTACCCAAACCGGAGCCCGATGGATGACTCCTGAGTACGCGGCCCCGGAGCAGATTCTTGCCGCCAGAATCACTACCGCCACGGACATCTACCAATTAGGGGTAGTCGCGTACGAGTTGTTGTCAGGCCAGAAGCCGTTTTCCGGTGACGGTCAGTCCACATTCTCGCTGCAGAAATCAATTTGCGAGGCTGATGCCCTGAAGCCGAGTGATGCTGCGGCAAAGACCAGACCAACAGACAGCCTGCTGCCGGCAGAGAGAAGTCGAGCCCTGCGCGGCGACCTTGACGCGATCATCCTGAAAGCGATTCGCAAGGAGCCTTCAGAAAGGTACGCCTCGGCCGAAGCTTTCGCCGACGACCTGCGCAGGTACATTGGATCGCGGCCTGTTCGCGCTCGAACGAA
>JAHHLP010000346.1 GCA_018679295.1 Rhodothermia bacterium | reverse complement strand
GTGTCATGACGTGCATACTGCAGTGGGGCGCCGTGATGGCTGTTCTGATAGCTGCCAATCGCTGGATGGTGCGTCGCACAACAGTTTAGGGCGACTCTGCGGCATGGCAGGGGCTCAAGTTTATGAGTCCCGCGCCGATACAAACGATCGGCGTATTGCCGGTTACTTAACTCCGTGGTCGCCTTGCGCCGCGATGCCGCTTCGACCGCGACAGAATCAAATCTCAGTGCCTTCAGGAATTCCACGCGCCCTATGTGCCGTCGTTGCGACCTTCGTCGTTTCGGCTAGTGTACCTGTCCTGGCTCAGTCGGATGGTGGTGCGTCACGCGTGGTTGTTGCGGACCTGTTCAAGGACTACGACGGGGACAACAAGCCGGATCGTCTCGGAGAACGGGTTGTCATTTCGGGCCGAGTGAGTCTGGGTAAGATGATGTCGCCCCGATTCAACAGCGCATACGTCCAGGATGCAACGGGTGGCATTCGTATCGACGATGTTGAGGGAAGCCGCGAGATCGTGTACGGTGACAGCGTCCGAGTACAAGGTGTCGTGCAGCGCCAGGGGCGACGACTGACTCTTGAAATTGACGATTTTGACGTGGTCTCGACCAATCGCACGATTCTTCCTGAAATCGAATCTCGCGGGAAAGACCCCAACCTGACGCCCTACGTTGGCCTGATAACAAGCGTTGAAGGCTACGTGGTCAGCAGGGCAGCGGACGTGAACGGAACCTACCTGCTCCTGAATCGCAAGGGAGGTCCAGTCGCCGTCAGAATAGACAATAGAAGCCCTCGCTCGATCGCATGGACCTCAACCCCGGGCGACTATATCAGAGCTCGAGGCGTCCTCGACTTTTACCGGGAAGACGATCCGTTCTCATATCAGATCTATACGCGGTCTGATTCTGATCTTGAGCGTGTACTTCTACCGCCTGGATACTACCCGTGGATAGGGGGAATCGGCATCGGCCTTCTGAGCTTCATTCTGCTCTCACTTGGTAAGAGGCTGAAGGGCACGCTGAGGTCACGTGAACGGCAGTACAAGTCTCTGTTCGAGCAAGTCGGGACCCCGATGGTGGTTGCCGATTCCAAGCTGAAAGTGATCGACGCCAACAAAGCCGCGTGCAGGCTTCTAAGACAATCCCGAACACAGGTTCGATTCCGCAGGCTCAAGCAGTTTTTGAAAATCGAAGATGGTGACGATCTCGGAGTCATCACGGACCGGCTCAAAGTGGGCTCGATTGAGTCCTTTATCGCCGGCGTTTGGAACGAAGAGGTCGGCGAGGTGGAAGTCGAGGTGCTCCTTTCGCGTGTGCGCTTTGGGCGTAACGAGTTCGTCGTCGCAACGCTGCATGATATTTCCCGTCATATGCAGACGGTGTCGGAGTTCAAGCAATTTCACGAGGACCTCCTAAACGGTGTACCCCTTGAAGTGGCTGTTCTCACCCCGTCTGGCAAGTATGTTCACGCTAATGACAAAGTCGGATTCGGTGATATTTCCGGCGACTGGCTGAATGGTAAGTCGGACCTTGAATTGTGCCGACGGCTGGGCATTCCAACCGAGGTCGCTCTCCGACGGCGCGCCCACCGCCGGCGGGCCATTAGCTCCGAAGAGCAGATTGACTTCGAAGAGGAAATCGAACTTCGAAATGAGACCCGGTACTTTCTACGCTCCTACGTCCCAGTAGCGTTCGGTCCGAGCGGTGAGGTGGCCGCTGTTGCGTCGTACGCCGTCGACATAACCGAGCTGAGAGCGGCTCGTTCGCATCTGGAACACGCCAGAGGCGAAGTCGATAAGGTGGGCCAGCTCAAGGAGGCGTTCCTCGAAAACATCAACCAGGAATTCCGGAAACCGATCACAGGCATCATCGGATTTGCCGAGATCTTGCAGGGAGAGGTTTCAGACGAGCAGCGCGAATTCGTAGGCTTGATCGAACGAAACGGCCGCCGGCTCATGAACACGCTGAATGCGGTTCTGGATCTGGCCGGACTTAGCAACAACGAGTTCGATCTCAATCCTCAGGTGCTGAACATCGTCGATGAGATCTCGCAGATTCTCGACGAGTCTCGCGAGAACGCTCAGGAAAAGGGCTTATTCCTCAAGATCGAGGCCAGTGAAACGGAGATCCTGACCCGAGCGGATCAGGGTTGCCTGACTCGTGTCGTTCAGAGTCTCGTGGACAACTCCATCAAGTACACCGACGCGGGCGGGGTGATCGTAGAGGTTGACGAGGATGACGAGAAGGTCAACGTGAGGGTCCTGGATACGGGAATGGGCATAGATACCGACCTCGTGCCCGGCTCAATTGAGGACCTGAGTCAGGACGACTTCGATGCGGTATCGGGTCTGCGAGGCGCAGGTATCGGCCTTGGCATTACGAAGCGTCTCGTCGATCTGATGAACGGACAGATCGAAATGGAGAGTGACAAGGAGGGAAGCATGTTCCTCGTCTCTCTTCCACGTGCTTTTCCGAGGAGGGGCAGGGAAGACTCAACGCTCCCCAAGCTCCTGCTTGCAGAGGACAGCGTGGACGTGCATATGATGGTCCGTTACGTACTGCAGGATTACTTCCGGATAGACGTGGCAGAGGATATCGAGGCACTCTATCGACAGTCACGCAGGGAAAACTACGACGTAGTGCTCGTGGATTTGGGGCTGTCAGGATATCGCGCCGTGGTGGATGTAGTCGAAAAGATTCGTTCGCGACCCTCCTATAAGAATATCGCGTTTCTCGCTCTTGAAGAGGCTGGTCGTCGCGTCGATAAAACTCAGGTTTTGTCCGACGGATTTGACTACTTCCTCGCCAAGCCCTACCGGCGAAACGAACTGTTGAACTTGCTAAGCAAGGTCATGGCGGAACGGATCGCCATCGACGATGATGAAGACGATTTCGTGGATGATCTCCCCGAGGAGTCACCGTACTATAGGAAGTCTGCGTAGGTACTGACGAAGCTCTGCGTAGGTACTGACGAAGCTCTGCCGTACGGTCCTTACCTGCAGGGTCCGGCAATTCCCTCTTGAAACCGCGCGATGCAGCCATTGTACCATAGGCTGTAGTGTCACTAAACAGGTCCTGTATGCGATGAGAATTCGTAACTGCTGCGGTATTACCCTCATTCTCCTGCTGTTCGTTGTGGCGTTCATGGCTGCTCCCACGAACGGACAGACCGCGGAAATTCCGCTCGGATCCCCGATGCCGGCGGATAAGATTCAACTCATCGACGAATCGGGTAAGAACGTGACGTTGGCAGATGTAGCCGGCTCAGCGTCCACCGTGATCCTATTTTGGAGTAATCGATGCCCTTGGACCTCACGATATCAAGATCGCATATCGAAGCTGCACAACGACTTATCAGATTCAGATAACGTTATTATTTTGATCAATTCGAACGATGGTGCCGCCTTTCCCGATGAAAATGCAGCGGCATCGGCGGAATATTTCAAAGCAAACCGCATTGCTTCACACTATCTGACGGATGCCGCTTCCGCTGTAG
>JAHHLP010000005.1 GCA_018679295.1 Rhodothermia bacterium | reverse complement strand
TGAATCCACAAAGGCGGAATCTTCGGCCACTACGGGAACGGTTGGGACACAGTCTCCGTCGGGCGTCGTCTGCTCGGACGCAGATTCTAGTTTCTTCACCGGTAGTTTCTTCACCGGAATCACAGTCGGTTGTGAGTGGTCATCTCCGCTCAGCGCCGAAACCGTGCCAACTGAGTTCTTCCGCAGGTGCGATTGTGCCATTTCGAGCAGAAACGCCTCAAAACGAGCGAATAGCGCGCGCTCATCGGCGGCTGCCAGTGGTGGAAGTTGTGCGCGTCACCCGGAAAAACGCCCTTCCGCGTCGGAATTACTTTCCTTACAGCATGCTAAGAGATGTGACCCTCTTCCCGATATTTCTTCAGCTTGTTGCGGATGGTCCGGGCACTGATACCCAGTCTCTTCGCTGCCAGCTGCTGATTATTGTTGGTCTCGGAAAGCGCTGACAAAATCATGCGTCGCTCCATGTCCTCAATGGTTCTAACAGGTACTCGCGCATCCTCTCCATCACCCCCCGCCGTCAACTCGTTGTCGCTGAAGAAGGTGTCGAAGACGTCGCTCGCCTCGATGCGATTTCGATCCGCCGAAAGTAGCACGCCGCGCTGCATCATGTTCTCTAGCTGCCGCACGTTGCCCGGCCACGAGTACTGCATGAACTGATCGACAAGCTCATCCGACACGGTTTTCGGCGGCAATCCGTATAGGGTGCAGTATTTGTCAACGAAGTGGCCAACAAGCATAGGGATGTCCGAAATTCGCTCCCGCAAAGGAATTCCGGTCAAGGGAAACACCGAGAGCCGAAAGTAGAGGTCCTCTCTGAAGGAACCCTCACTAATTGCTTCCGAGACAATTCGATTGCTCGTGGCGATTACTCTAACATCAACCTTGGTCACGTTGGGCGCACCAACTCTCTGAAACTCACTCTCCTGCAGAACGCGAAGCATTTTGGCCTGGACCGGCAGATCGATCTCGGTAATCTCGTCCAGCAAGAGCGTACCTCCGTCGGCTCGCTCGAAGGCGCCGTCCATGTCCTCGATTGCACCAGTAAACGCTCCCTTTCGATGCCCGAACAAGTGACTCTCTACCAGTTCACGCGGAAGGTTTGCGCAGTTCACCGCGACAAAAGGCCCTTCTGACCGGTCGCTGTTCTGATGGATAAGTCGGGCAAGAATCTCTTTCCCCGTTCCACTCTCTCCTTGAATGAAGACGGGCGCCTTATTACTGCTGACGCGCGGGATTACGTCGACCAGTTTCTTGACATCAGGATGCTCGCCTACAAACTCCACTGTGTGGGAGGTCCGTCTCTTCGGCTTCTCGGATCTGTCTCGCGGGGCTTTTCCCTGCTCCTCCTTCTTGTCAAGAACGCCTCGAATACGCTCGATCAAGACGTCGGTCTGGAATGGCTTCGGTAAATAATCGATCGCACCAGACTGCATCGTTCGAACTGCATGCTGAACACTCGCATGCGCGGTTATCATTATGACGCCGAGATCCGGATACTCCTGGCGGATGTGGGCGAGCAATTCGAGTCCGTCCATATCCGGCATCATGAAATCCGTTACCACCAGGTCGAAGTCGTGTGTCTTCAGATGTTCGACCGCCTGCAACGCACTCGATGTGCAGGTGACCTGCATGTTATTACGGGTTACGAGACGGTCGAACACCTTCTGCAGAAGAAGTTCGTCGTCCACAAAGAGGATGTGGGGCTGACTGGGCATGTTCGAAATGTGGGACGTACGAGGCGGGAATCTTCGGTATTAAGATAACGATACCGCCAGTCAATTAGACCATCCCGGAAAACGTCATGCAGATACGCCTGCAACTGACGACAATCCGAGCGGCACCGCTCGTTGCCCGATGAACTCGCGACCGCCAAATTTTGCCCTTAAGGCGGTAGGATTTTCCTGCTATTGCATCAGCGTGCCGTGAACCGTCGGCACCACGTCCTGCAGCAAATCAGAATTTTTTTGGCAGGGAATCCGCGGACTCACAGGACTCTCCTTCCTCTGACCTAATCCCGCAAATCATCAATCTCGGGCATTCCAGGTACGATTCTCGGTCCATTCTGGTGATTAAGACGATCCGTCATTTACGTCCGTTAGCGAATCGGCCGATATCTAACGGTGGACAACTCTTGCCGCCAGTCGGCTGCTGGCATGCTAGTTGGTAAGTGATCGACCTGCACTACCAATGCATCCCAAACCCTATCTCTCTATGCGGTCTCTTTCGATTCAGTTCAGCGCCCTTGTAGGAACGCTGGCATTTGTTAGTCAAGTCACGGCCGGCACTGCTCTCGAACCCGCAATCTTGCGTGGGTTGGCGACCGCCGCCGCCATCTTTCTCGTCATGTTGCTCGGTGATTTCGCGATTCAGGCAGTGATGAGAACACATGGATCGAAGCCGGCGGCTCCGGAGAAATCCGCGCTTCATCGGCATCAATCCGAGGATAGGCCGGACGCTATCGCCGCGTGATCGGTCTCATCCGCACTTATCGCCAACCTTAAAACAAGTCGAGTCGCATGTCTCAGGACCTACAACGCCTTGCCGTACAGTACGCTAAAGACACCACCCCCGAAAACCGTGAAGCTGTCGTGGTCGCCGCCGTTCCACTGGTGCGATCTGTAGTCGGCCGCTTGAGCGTACCCGACCACCCTCTCGCGGCGCGCGAGGACCTCGAAAATGTTGGCCTTCTAGGCCTACTTCAGGCGCTAAATGGATACGATCCGGACCGAGGCACCCCATTTGTTTCCTACGCCTATGGACGAATCCGGGGAGCCCTCGTCGACTACCTCAGATCAATCGACGCACTCCCACGCGAACGACGCCGGCGCCTCGCCGAGGCACAGAAGGCAATAGACACGTTGAGGCAGGAGCTCGCCGGCGAACCCAGTGATCACGATGTGGCAGCCTATCTCAAGATGACCCTCGTTGAGTACCATACTCTGCTGAGGGACGCCCAGTGCCGCTTTGCGCTGTCGCTTCACGCACCCACCGACTCAGAGGGAGAGCAAACCGTCCTCGAGACCATTCCCAATGAAGAGACCCTTAAGGCCTTTGAAAGAGTCGACCGTAATTCGCTGCACGACTACATCGGGACCCTGATCAAGGACCTCGCCGAGCGTGAACAGACCATTCTCGCCCTTTACTACTACGAAAACCTGACGC
>JAHHLP010000232.1 GCA_018679295.1 Rhodothermia bacterium | reverse complement strand
CCTGTGGAGTGAGTCCGATGCGTTCGGCCAGTTGTTCATCGGCCATCGAACCGTCTACGCTTACTACCTCGCCTTCAGTAATCTCGATGAGGCTAAGGTGCAGGTCGTAATCGTACCCATCGAACTCAGGCTCAAGTGCTTTTCGGTCCCTGTCGTACCGATCGGTACCCGAAGCAAGGATCAAGGAGGCAAGCTCGTCGATTGTCTTCCCGGGATGGTCTGCCAACGAGACAGTGCGAACGAGATGGTGCCCCTCTTGCAGGTGCCGGCCGAGGAAGTTGTCTACCCGGGATCCGACTCTGATATAGTCGGGCTGCGTCTCAACCGAATAGTTGGGCACGCTTATCGAAAGCACCGCCGGGTTTCCGTCAGGCGGAATGGCCATATACAGTCGTGATAGGGGAGCGGCAGTTTGCCCGACCACAATAGCACATGCTATGTCGGTTTTCAGGGCAAAGTATCCCTGTACCTCCCCGGCCGCGCGAAGTCGAACACGAGCTTCCATCGCGATTCCTCGCGCACCCGGATGACTTTAGGATCCCCGTACGAATCGGTCCAGATGTCGACCGGCTCTCCCCGGCTGAGTTCCGAGTCCCGGTTCAGGTCCACGAACGCGAGCGCGTAATAGTCGCCCTCAGAAACGGCGTCGTAGAACGTTCGGGACGTTTCGGCCATCGGCACGTGATTGCCCTGGCTGTCAACCCGGTACCACCCAAGACTGAGTCGGGCCGATGGCACATCGTGAAATCCATCGGAGCGATGTAGATGAACGAGCATCTTGGTATTGATGTTGTCGAAGTGATCGGCGTCTGCGTTTCGCCCGACGATCACCAGCTCGTTAATGTTATTGAAGAGAGCGACGTCTTCGCCTTCGATGTCGCACGCTGCAACCGAGACGCAGAGCAATGCCGCAAGAAGCACGGTCCAATTACGTGTCATGGCAGGCTGGATATGGCTTCGGTTAGTCGTCGAATGCCTTTGCTAGTGTAGCCGCGCCGGCCCGACCTTGAGTAACGGTGTGAAGCGGAGGGTACCGAAAATCGCCCTCCTGTTACTATGAACAAAAGTACTTTGTAAACTAAAGTTTACCATAGTATCTTCGATAACCAGATGGGATAGTCACCCCAATGGCCATGAGCCGCCACCTACAAGAACGGATTGCGCCGCATGAACTTATCGGATCAGATTAGGAAGGCGTCCGACAATCCTGAGGGGCTTGAGAGGCTTTATCACGATGCCCTCGAAGCGGGAAGCGGCGACTCTTTTCAAGAGAACATGCTGGCCGCCTACCGGGAGCGACCGGAAAACGTCCTTCTGGCGGCATGGTATCACAGGCTGGAATCATCAGAGCCCATCAGCCAGCCGGTCACAGAAGCTCATCGGCCATGGGCAAGAGCCATCTTGATCGGGCTCCTTACCGGCCTCGCTCTTTGGGCCGTATCGGATCCCGATCTGGTGCTGTTGGGTGAGTTTCCGTATTTGGCCCTGCTCTGGTCTCCGATCGCCGCGGTCTCTGCGATGGTCCTTCTCGTCTGGTCCGATCCGCGACGCCTCCAACGTGCAATCCTGGTAAGTGCCGCGCTGGTTGCCGTGTGCATCTATGTCCTCATACTAGCGCCGATCGGGCCGAGCGTCCCGGGACAGAATCACCTGATTCTGATGGCATTACATCTACCCGTTCTGGCCTTTGCCGCCGTCGGCGTGACACTCGTCGGTGTACAGGAGAATCCTCCCAACCGGTTCGCCTTTCTGAGCAAGTCGCTTGAAATATTCGTCGCCGCCGGCCTGTTTGGTATTACGGGCATGATCACGCTGCAGATCTCTGCCGGCATGTTCGAAACCCAGGGGCTGGTTCCCCCTGAGTGGGCCATCCGACTGATCGCATGTCTCGCCGCGGGCTCGCTGCCGCTCCTGGCGATCGTAACCGTCTACGATCCGACGGTCGAGCCACTGCAGCAGGACTTTGGTACAGGACTGAGCCGCGTGATCGCAACGATCTTGAACGTCGTGCTTCCCGTGGTCTGTGGCATCATGATCCTGTAC
>JAHHLP010000292.1 GCA_018679295.1 Rhodothermia bacterium | reverse complement strand
CAAGCCTACTGAACTGAATACTCCGCGCTCACCGTCCAAAACGAAAGCTCCATTGCTCGCCGCCGCGTAGACCCTCCCTTCGTGGCGTTGCACGTGCAGGACACCGCCGTTTAGACCGTTGTTTGTGTCAAAGTACGAAAGGGGTGAGGGTACCTCTGCTCTGCAGATGTTGTTCTCTGGACTAAACCACAGTGCCCCCTCGTGATCGACAAACACCGCGATGACTGCATTGGCCGAGAGTCCGAGTTCAATGTCGAGGATCGTTGCTAATTGACCGTTGGTGTCAGTGACTACCAAGCCGCCGTCAAGCGTCGCGAGTGCGTATGATCCGTCCGGCAGCTGAGCACCCTTGTACAACGTTCGTTCGCGAAGCACCGGGTTTACATCCGACCTGAACTCACGGAATGAGCTTCCATCGTACTCGAAAAGGCCTCCGTTGAATGAGCCAAGAAGAAAGTGGTTGGTTCCGCTTCCGTGCCGAAGCATCACTTGCACTCGCTCGTCGGCAAACTGCTCACCTCCCGGAATGGTAACAAGCGAATCGTTCTCGAGGCTCATGAGGCCTACGCCTCCCTGGTGCACGTAATAGGTGTCGTCCTCCCAGAAAGCGAAAAGGAAACGGGTCTCCGGCACCCACGATTCAAGCTTCCACTCCTCAACAGGGTCACTACTTTCACTGCCCAGCGCGGTCATTCCGGTAAGTCGGAAAAGGCGTTCCCGCGCGAGGAAGTAAACGCCGCTTTCGGTCGCGTGGATGGTCCAGACGTCATTGAAGTCGCGCTCCTCGTCCGGGATTAGATCGGACAAGGAGACATATTCGTTGGTGCCGACGGCGTCCTGCTGCAGAAAGCCAAAGTCGCCGGTGGAACCCACATAAATTCGACCATCGGGACCACGATCGAGTGCGCGGACTACATCTCCTCGACCAACGTCAATCCGGCGCCAAGTGGACCCATCGAACTCGAGTACTCCGATGTTATTGCCGGCGTACAACACGCCCCGATCATCCTGCTCGAAAACCCAGGTCTGGGCTGCACCGTTGTACTCGTTCGTAGTGTAGCAGTGGACGTAGGGTAGGCCGAGTTCTTGACCCCGTCGGTCCGAACCTGGAGCTTGCGAGACGGCTTCGACACACGGAAGTGCCAGCAGCGCTGCCAGAAATACTATTGATTTGGCTGAGCCCATGGTGGTTCGACCGACCTTCGGAATTCTGCAGTAGGACAGCGGGCCAGGGCTCCGGCGACCACGCTGGTAAACCAGATTCAGCCCGCCGACGCTGCCTCCTCGGAGTCCTTAAAGCTCTCGAGTGCGTCATCAACCGAATCGTAGTCGTCGAACACCGGCCCTAGAAGCCGCGTCATCAGGAAGAGATTCTTGATGCGTTTCTTCAGTCCTGCAATCTTGACGTCGCCGCCCGCGTTACGCATCGTCGTCAAAGCACTTATCAGCATGCCGATTCCCGTAGAATCGATCATCTCGGTCTCCGACAAATCGACGACGACCTTTGTTTTTCCGCTCTCCTTGAGTTCGGTGATCGTCTGCTTGAAAGCATCGCCATCGACGCTTCCGAGGAACTTACCTTTCAGTTCCAGAACGGTCGCGTGGTATTGATCACTCGTCTTGAATTTCATGTCATATCCTGTTTGGCCAAAGTCGACCGCCGAGCCAGTGGCTCAACGTAGTGGGATTATAAGACAAAAATGTTAATTATTGTCCAGAAGCTGCATCTGCCACACGTCGCGCCGACTGGCCCGAACGATCGGGGAAATTGCGAGAACGCCCGTCTTTCCGATGCTCTCCTCGAGGTACTTGAGTTCCTCTAGCTTGGCTTTCGTGACCGGGTCTGGCGGCGGGTTGAATCCCGACTCACGCAGCAGCATAACGCCCTTAGCCTTTATCGAAAGCTCGACCTGAATGCGAAGCCAGCACAGCATATCTGCGATAATCTCACCCGAGAAGTGTTCTCGAAGCGACTGCAGGTAGTGACCGATCCGTGTCTCCGAGATATTACCCGTTTTAATCATTTCCAAAACCTCCTGGTCCGAGTCAAAACCAACGCCGAGCCAGTCGCGGGTAAGGCGTTCGCTTTGCTGGAACGAGATTAGCACGAGCGGCGGCAGAATGACGAGCTGAGCCGCCGTCACAATCAATGCCTGAGCCGCCATGTGATTGAAGAAGGAATGGACTATGAACGCGACGGCAAGTCCAGGAAGGAACGAGAGAAGCGACGGTCGATCGGTACGATCCATCAGCGCTTTCGAGATGATGGCATAAATCGCCGTCGTGCCCCCATGCATGACCGATGTCCCCAATCCACGGACGACCCAGGTGAACACGGAGGAGGTTTCGAGAACGTTCAGGTAGTAGACGTTCTCGACCACCGCGAAGCCTGCTCCAATGGCGAATCCAAATATCAGAGCGTCCACGAGAAACCCAAACTTGTTGGCGCGCAGCAGGAATGCGACTAGGAGTGCCTTGCCGACTTCTTCCACCGCGGGTCCCACATATCGAGCGAGTGCGGCAGAAGAAATGCCTTGCTCCGCAAACCAGGAGTTAACCAAGTAAGAGACACCCGCAACGAATGCACCCGATCCAAGAGCCAGTGCCAGCCGTGACGGTGTAATCAGCTTGTAACTGTCGAGCGATCTCAGGGCGGCTAGAAACAGCAGCACCGGAAGTAGGCTAAGGGGTATGCCGACTATCATCGCGCGTTAGGAGATTCCGCCGAGACGAAACGCAGGCTCACAGGATCTTCAGGGAAATCATCCATTCGTCGATCATGTCCTCGCCGTCCTCGACCATGACGGCATAGCCGACGGAAAGGGTAGACGAAAGGGTTGAGAAGGACACCAGTCTGAAGTCCAGTTGGCCGCCAAAATCAAGCACCCGCCTTTGAGCCGACCGGTTTCTGTCGATCTCCGTAATCAAGCCTCCACCAATCAGAGACAGGCTGGCCCATCTTAGGTACAGGTTGGGGAACCCGAATCGGCGGAAACGCAGCGGGGGAAGAACCCACTCGAGTTGAACCCGTCCGAAGTTGGTTCCGGCAATTGTGTTGATCTCGGTACCTGGGAATGAGTAGTACTCGCGATAGCGCTTCACCGATTGGTAATCGACCCAGTTGTTACCGAATCCCCCGAAAAAGAAATTGGCAAACGGCTCGTCCGCATCGCGCCGGAACGATGAGCCCGTTGCCAGTCTCAGCCACGCCGACGAGTGATCTAACGGGAGAAGTATGCCGTAAGAAATATTGGCAAACGCTTTCGGAAAGAGCTCATTGTTGACGAACGAAGATCGAACCCCCACCTCTGCTCCTACGCCTGCCTCTGATTCAATTGCACCGAGTGACTGACGCATGAAGTCATAGGTTAACGTGCCCGAGAATGACGCAAGATCACTGAACGAGGTCACCACCGACTGGTATTCAGGAAGCGTCTCGAGTCCGGACCAAACGTCAAATCTAAGTCGATAGTCTAGCGTCTTCGGGTCGTCATAGATCAGGTTCTTTTGGTATTCAACATTTGCATTGACTCCTTTTCGACTGGTCTTTGTAGGACCGAACAGGTCGTAAAAGTCGGCGCGGTTATAGGAGAGCCCGACATGCCACGCTCGATATCGAGCGTTAAGGTGGGCATGAAATCTCTCCTGAACATCCAGGCTAGGCGAAGGCGAGTACGTTGCGCTCCCATTGATCCACACAAATCCAATCTCGTCCGACCCGTTTGCACGCAAACCTACTGCCGCGGATGTCCGTCCGGATGCATCCTGGTAGCCTTGCACAATAGGATATACGGAATCGAACCGGACGTTCCTGATCGGCTTGTAGTCTTCTTTTCGAGATGACACCGCCTCCACCTGAATATCTGAGGGCGGTGGCAGTGTCCAGTTCTGCACCTCCTCGTTTGACGCCCTAATCTCATTCCCAAGGAATTTGATCGCGCTAACCGCCTCTGGCACGGTATTGGGAATCATGACCGGAACGAAACCGGAGCCGGAGTACCGGAATGCGACGAGAGAATCCGCGCTGTACTGTACCGGGCGAAACAACCCTGTGTCTGTGTTACTCAGTGGCTCCATTTCCTCTGCTTGGACGTCGTACCGGTAGATATTTGAAACTCCCGAGTAATACGACGATCCGAACAGGTACCGCCCGTCCGAAGAATACGTAAAGTTCTGAGGTTCCCAGTTACCGAACTCGAATAGCTTCTCATAGAACGTCTCGCCGCGAAGCAGCGCCTCTGTATCCATGCGAACGAGGAACTGCTTACCGCTGATTTCCATCATCGAACCCACGAGCGTCTTTCCGTCGGGAGAAACATCAAGGTCGAAGACATCCAGACCATACGGCAAAGAAAATATCTGATTCCACTGATCGTACGGAGGCTCAAATCGCACAATTGTGGAGACGCCGTTGAAATGCCGAACTGCCCACAGAGACTTGTCGACGGTGTTGAACGCCAAGTCACCGACACGAGCATCCTTCAAAAGGAGGCGTTTCTGACCTGAGGCCGTGTCAATAGCTTTAAGATGTCTCCAGTTCTTATTGTTTGACGTGTAGAACAGCGTTCCCGACGTTGAATCGTACGCCAATGAAGTCACGTAGAGACCGGCGGCTCCAACAACTTCAGAGACCTTCTTGATTTCACCCGTTCGAACGTCAATCGCCAAGATACTTGCCATTTGGCCCGGCAAACGGGCAGCAACGTATAGTGTAGGTTTCGCGGGGTCAAGAAAGGCGCGTGAAACTGATCCAAGAGCGCGCTCTGTTATACGTCGATAATCAGTCAACGGGTTTGCGTGAACCCGTTCGAGGTTACTGCGCTGCCACTCGCGCTCCCATTGCAACCAGTCTGACCAGACGTCGTCGAGACTTCGACCAAACAAATGTTTGAACTGACGGAGGTAAGAACGTTTGGTGCCTCCTCTCCTGTCGAACCAGTCGATAAGTTTTTCCTGGCCAAAGGTGTGACCAACATAACTGACAAACCGCGTACCATAGAGGTACGAGTTGGCGCCGACCTGGAAGTCGACAGTTGTCCCCTCTGACTCTAAGCCGACAAAGTCGAAGAGCCTTTCGCTGTCAAGCACCTTCGAGCGGAAGACCATTTCGTCATAGGCACCGATAGCTCTTCCGTATCCACCACCCATCCACGTCTCAAGGTAGACGGCTATGCCTTCGAGATACCACCGAGGTGTATACCAACGCGGTGTTGTCAGATAGCTGTATACGAGAGACACCGGGTCCTCCTCCGATAGAGCCACCTTGCCGCCGAACATAGATCTGAAGAACCGATCCGAGGGCGCTGCTTTGTCGGTAGTTGCCAGATGTACAATTTCGTGATTGAGAGAAGAGTTAATTCGTTCGTTTGCTGGGCTGGTCTCCATCGCATGGGCATAAGGCGCGATGCCAAGCGTGATGTGATTTCTTGGAAGCGGCCTAGCGCCGGCATTTCCATAATGCCAGAGATCATGCACGAGTATTTCTACAGGCTCCGACGGTTCGTAGTCGAACAGTTGACGATGAAAGCGAAGAGAGTTCTCGAAGCTGCGGGCGATATGGGGAACGAGATATGATTGTAGGGTCGACGTGTAGACCACCTGCATATCCTCAGTGTCATACGAGTAGAGTTGTGCAAACACTGGTAGTGGAGATGCGGCTCGAATCAACAAGAAGAGCAGCGGTATTGGAATTAGTCGACCGGTCATATTCCGAAACCTGACGTAAATGGGCGGCACGCAAGTTACGCAATAGGTGCAGAGTTAGTTGGTGATGTCATCAGGCTGCCTAATAAGTAGAAAGCGGTGCCATCATCTGATGGCACCGCTGGTGTAGACTCCAAAGCTTAGGAGCGCGAGCCTGTCAGCCCGACTGCGTTTCGCCTTCCAAGCCTAGTTTATTCTGCCGACTTCCTTGCCAACTTCCTTGCCGACCTCTTTGCCAACTTCCTTGCCGACTTCCTTTCCAACTTCCCTGCCGACTTCCTTGCCAACCTCTTTGCCGACCTCTCTGCCAACTTCCTTGCCAACTTCTCGACCGACCTCTCTGCCAACTTCCTTGCCGACCTCTCGACCGACCTCTCTGCCAACTTCTCGACCGACCTCTCTGCCTATGCCCATGTCCTGCTGAGCAATCGTGGAGGCAACCACATCGTCACCCACCTTCTCGGTGATATAGGCCATCATTTCGTCAAATGACGCATCGGCATTTACCAGAGCCTGAAACCCCTCTGACTTGACCACAGCCAGGATCTGGTCATTCTGCAGCAATGCCTGAATCTCTGGGTACTCGAGAATGACGTCGTCACTGTTCATCTGCTCTGACACGTCCCGATCGGCTTGCTCTACGCCCTTGATACCCTTCATCGTGCCGACCACATCGTCGCTTGTCGGCGGAACACCAAACATCGCCATGGCAAGCGCGACAACCGCGACAACAACTGCCGAAACGATGATGAGTTTTTTCTTCGAGTCCATTTTGGTAAACCTCCTTTTAAGATCAGCCCCTTGGTGTGGTCAGGCACGCGAATAGTCGCGATTCTTGTCACAATTACAGGACAACAGTCAATTCGTTTGAAAAAGTTTCACTCAGCTCGCAAGTCACTCTCTGCAAGCATCATCTCACCAACAACCCGATCGCCGTCCACAATGCTCACAATGCACTGAACGACGCCCAGGTCCGCCCTCAGTCCACTCACGCGGACCGCGGACGCTCCTACTACCGGGAACCGCAGTTCGTCCGGGTCGAGCTGTGCGCCAGTCAACTTCGCACCACCGCCCAACTCGACACCGTACCACGTTGTTACTTCCGAGATCGGCGAAACGACGACCTCAAACTGGTCGTCAGTATCCACGTCGACCTCTATGACAAACTCAGACTCGCGCAGCAGAAGTACTGCACTTGCACTGACGTCGTTCATGTCGATCTGCGTCTGATCGGCAACCGAAAAGGCTCCGCCGATCGGCGCCATCGTGCCGTAGGTGCCGGATGCATCACCGGCCGTTTCCGGCCCGATAACCGCCACAAGACCCAAAGCTCCCACCAACAAGCCTACAACAGCCGCATAAGCCAGCGCATAAACCGGCTTGCCAACCGTGAACTCACTGATTTGCTGCCAGATCGACACGCGGGACGCTGCAGCCTGCCGGCTCGGATCACGCGGAATCGCGGCCAAGATCCGGTTTCGCAACCCCTCCGGGGGCTCGACCGGCCGGACCGCATCGAGTATGCTCGCGACAGCAGTAAGCTGCTCGAATTCGAGACGCCGGGACATCGACTGGCCAATAACCGTGTTTAGAGCCGTCCGATCGTCGTCGGATTCAGCTCCGTCAATGACCCGGTTTGCGAGTTCAAAGAAATCAGTATCTGTCATCCGGAGACCTTTGCCTGGATTAGTTCTTCCTTCAGACGCTGTCTGGCGGTATACAGTCGTGATTTCACTTTTCGAACGGGCAGGTCAAGGATGAATCCAATCTCGTCATACGAAAAGCCTTGAAAGTGCTTCAGGACCACCAAAGCCCGATCGCCTGGATCGAGGCGGTAAATGGCTTCCTGCACCTGCTGCTCCAGTTCAATCTTCTCGTATGTCCGATCTTCGGCTAAGGGCTCCGCAACGGTCTCAACATCCGCAGACGTCTTCTTACGTCTCTTCGCCTGCTGGTTGAGCGCCTCGTTGATCGCAATCCGATACATCCAGCTATAGAACCGGTATTTCGAATTGTAGAGTCTCAAGTTTTCGTAGACCTTAAGAAAGACCGTTTGGGTTACATCTTCGGCATCCTGCTGATTGCTGGTAATCCTGAACGCCGCGTTGTAAACGACGCGCTGGTACCGATCCACAAGATGCGTAAAGGCCGAGACATCCCCAGCCAGGACCTGCCGCACGATAGCCTGATCACTGAGTTCAGACATTTCTTGTGCGTCTTCCTGGTCGAAATACCGAAGCGTCGGCCAAAAGTTGGTCGGCGAGAAGCATATTTCTTATCGGGTCCGGTTTTCTATCCAATTCTGGAGTTTTCGATTATTCAATAGAAAAAACGGCATCGAACCCTGCATACACAAATACGTCGCGGATATGGTTGTTGAGATTGACCAGCGTGAGGCTGTCGCCTGATTCGCCCAGCCGCTTCTGAGTCTTGAGCAGAACGCCCAAGCCAGCACTCGAGATATAGTCCAGACCATCGAAGTCTACGGTACAGGAGGAGTCGAGCGTATTGAACACCTGCATCGCATGATCGGCTTGCGAAGCGTCAAACCGACCCGCGAGCGTAAGGCGATCATCAGATTCAAACTGAATGTCGAGCATGTCAGCGACCCATTTTCTTAGTCAAAACGACGGTACTGGTTCGATCTGAGTGGTGGTACTTCACGTCGTCCACCATCTTCTTCACGAGGTAAATCCCCAGTCCTCCCGCGACGCGCTGATCGAGGGCCGACGTGGTATCCACCTTGTCGAATTCCGTTACGTCGAACTCCGCTGAATCCGGATCGATCAGATTGACCACGATAACTCCGCCATCCAGCTGGAGCCCGACCGAAATACCGTCGCGCCCGTTGGGGTTGTATTTCACGAAGTTCGTAAAAATCTCTTCGATCGCGAGCTTTAACGCAAAGCTCGTTTGCGAATCAACGTCGTTCGCAGCGAAAAAACCGTCGGCATGAGCGAAGACGGCATCGAGCGCTTCGAACGATCGGTCAAAGAGGCAATCGCCGGCTTCATGCGGTCTCATTGACCCGTAGCGCGATGATTGCGATGTCGTCGGACTGGGCGTAGTCCTTGGTGAAATCCTTCAGCCGGTCACGGATGGTCTGGACAATCACGGCCGCCCCACCCGCGTGACCGTCGTCGACGGCAGCTAGGAGCCTGTCATCTGAAAACATCTCGCGTTGGGCGTTGAAGGCTTCGGTCAGGCCGTCGGTATAGGTAACTATGACGTCTCCCGGAGTCAGCTGAAACTCCTTGGCCACGTATTTCGCGCTTCCCAGAATACCCACAGCCGGACCCGGCTGGTGCTCCAGTATCGTCTCGCCCGTTGCAGCCTTGTGCCAGACCAGCGGGTTGTGCCCTGCATTGGCGTACGAGAGCGTACTCGTTTCGGGATCGTACTCCAGGAATACCATCGTGACAAACATCTCGGCTGGCAACAGGCGGCAAAGCGTCTGGTTGAGTTCCGTGATCACCTGCGAAGGCGACTCGTATCGTGCGATCGTCGCATGCAACACGCCCTTCGACATAGTCATCACGAGTGCCGAAGAAGCCCCGTGCCCGGACACGTCCGCCATGATCACTCCAAGCTTCCCGCCTGGTAAGTTGAAATAGTCATAGTAGTCGCCGCTGACTTCGTCGGCCGCCTCAAAGAAGCTGGCGACGTCCACCGTCACGCCTTCGGGCTCCTTCTTAGGCAGCAAGCGCGTCTGGATGTTGCGCGCCATTGAAAGCTCCTGCTCCATCCGGGCCTTCTGCCGCGCCTCTTCCTGCAGCTGCATGTTGCTGATGAGCTGCCCCGACTGAGAGGCAATAATTCCCAACAGGCGCTGATCGCCATCAGAAAAACGTTCGCCGGCCTTCTTATTGACGGCGAGGAGTATTCCGATCATCTTGGCC
>JAHHLP010000506.1 GCA_018679295.1 Rhodothermia bacterium | reverse complement strand
CGGCTCTGCCTCCGCGCCTGCACTCGGAGAGGCGTCGATTGAGGTGGGCGAGGACGCGCTTCGCGACCTTGCCAGAAGCCGAGACGTTCGGCTCGCGATCACGTTCGACATCTCGGGCGAAACAGTCAGTCGCATTCGGGCAAGTGACCGGCTCGACCTGACACTTCGGGGCGATTTCGAGGTTAATGTGTCGGTGGGCGGATGAAGAAGACAATGACCACCGACTGTCCGTCCACACTGGCTTATTTGGCCAGGACGCTGCGACGAGCTGGCTGGCTGTTCGCAGTGCTCTTGAGCACCTTTACAGTCACGAGTGCGAGCGGGCAGGTGTTCGCCCCGGGCCCCGCATCGGCGGGTGTCGCGCGCGGCGGTCCCGCATTCGTCTACGGTGCCGAAGCACTGTTTCTAAACCCTGCTAACGTCGCGCTAAACCCGTATGCGGGAGTCGAGATCTCTACCGGCAGAGCGAGCGTCGGGGCCGGCGGCAATCTGCTTCAATTCAAGTTCTACAACGACGTCTTTACCAGCGGAGAGCTGCTGTCGGACGAAGACGTACAGAGCGTGCTTCTCGAGTGGTTTGGGGGCGCTGATTCCGGATTGCTACGATCGGCCACCGTATCTGCCGAGGCCGTGCCGTTAGCCGTCATCCATTCGATTGGCGGAGCCACCCTGGCGTATTCAATGCGGATGCGAAACCTCTCCTCCGTCAGCCTCAACGGCGGCTGGATAGACCTGCTGCTATCAGGTACCGGCACCGATCGAGTGATTCCGCTTCACGGCCAGTTCGGTGTGATGTCGCTGACCGAGTTTGGGGTCACCTATGCTCGAAAGCTGCCGGCTGGCGTGGCAATAGGGGCCACCCCGAAGCTTATCTTCGGAAACGACTTCGTAGAATCGCGGCTCAGATCGACAGCAACGGTCACCGATGCCGCGATAACACACGACTTTGATTACCAGGTCAGGGCCGCCGGGGGCATCAGCTCCGACGTGGTCGACCGGATTGACCTTTTTTCTGCAGATATACTCGGCGGCAGCACATTCTCGCCTGCCCTGCTGTCGAGTGCGGGGTTCGGATTCGGATTAGACGCTGGCGCCACCTTCCAGGCATCGACAAGGATTCGCCTGGCAGCCAGCGTAACCGACGTCGGCTACGTTCGGTGGTCGAGCGCGGCGCAAACTATCCGCCCTGCACAAACAAGCTTCACGTTTGATGGGTTGGTCCTCGACATCGACCGCGTCCGCGACGAGTTCGATGGCAATGTAGGTGACTTCTTCCTTACGACAGTCGACAGCCTTGCATCGCAGGCCTATGACGACGTGGAACGGGAGTACAGCGCGTTCACGGCTCCATTACCGACGACGCTGCATCTTGGCGCGGCCTTGACCACCGCCGGCGGGCGCGCCACGTTGACCGGGGGAGCCTCGGCACCCCTCTTTGCCAGCCCCGTGCGGCCGTCGACGCTTCCTGACGTACATCTTGGCGCGCAGTACGCCTTGGGTGGGAAGGTGAGCGTGCCGCTGCGAGCGGGCGTCCTACTGGGAGGATCGAGCGCCATCACCTTTTCGTTCGGATTCGGAGTACACAGCCCTCGCTTCGACTTCGACATCGGTCTGGCCGCCACGCCAAGAAGCGACTTGATGGGAGCCGGGGCGCGCTACGCTGCGGCTGTCTCCGCCATCACCGTGCGTATCTAGAACCGCCTAACGGCACGCGCGCCCGCTAGCCCAGCCGCACGATCGTCACGCCTGCACCTCCCTGCTCCCAATCGGCCTCCTCAAACGAGGAAACGTCAGGACGCTCCTCGAGGTAGTCGTGAATGGCTTTCCGCAGTGCCCCGGTTCCTTTGCCGTGAAGGATCTCCAGGCGCTTTAGACTCGAGGGAAGCGCTTCGTCTATGAACCTGCCTACAGCGCGCAGACCTTCGTCTACCCGCTGACCGCGCACGTCGAGCCGTTGGCTCACGCCGAGCGCCGACGCTGCACTTCCCGAATCCGCACGCTGCCGAACCCGCACCTGCTGTTCCCTCTTTCCACCCACCTTTCGAAGTCGGGCCGCGTCGACGCGCATCCTCAATGCACCGCTCGAGATGACCACCTCGTCGCCATCGAGTTCGATGACTTCTGCACTCACGTTGCCGTCGTCAAGGATGACCTGGTCACCGGGTTCGATCATTCCAGATGCCGCTGCCGGCTGTTCGGGTACAGGCCTTGCTTCCTCAGCCTTGGCCCTCTCCGATGCCAGTGTCTCTTCAATCTCCTGCCTGAACGTATCCAGCTCGGCGCGGGCAATGCGGGTCGCTTCGCGGTCGGCCTGCGACTCCTTAATCTGTCGTATCGTTCGCTCAACCATGGCGTTCGCTTTCCGGAGAACACCCTGTCCTTCCTCGAGCATCTCCACGCGTCGTTGCGAGCGCCCCTTCTCTAACTCCCGGCGTTTCGCCTCATAATCAGCCTGCATGGCCAGCGCCGCGTTCAGGCGCCGGCGTATGTCTTCCTCCTGCTGTTCCACCTCGCGGACGCGAATCTGGTAGTCTGCGATAAGGTCCTCCAGCGACGTAGCCGGTGCACCCAGTAGTTCGCGGGCTCGATTGAGCATCGAATCCGGTAGCTCAAGCCTGCGGCCGATCTCAAAGGCGTAGGAAGATCCCGGAAGATCCATCTGCAGCCGATAGGTCGGCTCGAGACTGTCCAGGTTGAACTCCATGGCCGCGTTTCGAGCGAAGTCTGCGTTGTGGGCAAACGCTTTCAGCCTGCCATGATGCGTTGTGGCAACCGTCCAGGCACCGGCGTCGCTGAGTGCCTCAAACGCCGCTTGGGCAAGTGCCGCCCCCTCCTCAGGATCAGTCCCGGTGCCAGCCTCATCGATCAATACGAGAGTCTCGTCGTCGGCCCCGTTCAGCATCTCGCGGAGATTGCGAATGTGAGAGCTGAACGTGGACAGATCGTCCTCGATAGACTGTTCGTCGCCGATATCGATGTACAGCTTTCTGAAGATCGGTAGCTCCGTTCCCTCATCCGCAGGGATCGGAATCCCGTGGCCAATCATCAAGGTGAAGAGGCCTATCGTTCCCAGAGCGACCGTCTTGCCGCCGGCGTTGGGTCCTGTAATGAGAACGGTCTTTCGATCGCTCGTCATCTCGAAGTCGAGGGGCACGACGGTCCGAGTGGAAGTATCATCCGAATCCATCATCCCGAGGTGAAGAGCCAACGCGGGGTTGCGTCCGGCGCGGATCACTACCCGATCCGTGCCATCGAGGTCGGGAACGACGCCGCCGAGTTCAACCGCGACGCGCGCTTTCGCCTGAACGACGTCGAATTGCGCAAGCAAGCTGGTTGTTGTCGTGAGGTCTTCGAGGAGACCACGCACCTGGTCCCCGAGGGACGCCAGCACACGGCGCACCTCACGGCGTTCCTCCGCCTGCAGTTCGCGAACATCGTTGTTGAGTTCAAGGCAGGCCTCCGGCTCTATAAAGACCGTCTGACCGGTTGCGGATGCATCCTGTAC
>JAHHLP010000458.1 GCA_018679295.1 Rhodothermia bacterium | reverse complement strand
GTTCGATCCCTACCCGGAGAAGGCGCCCGCAAGAAGAGGGAGGAGGCCTGGATGATTCGCCATGAAGCGTATCGAGGAACCGGTCGAGGTGGAAGACCGGAAGGGCTGGCCGATGGTGATCCGCCGTGGCAAGAAAAAGTATCGCGTCCGCAAGCTGATCGACCTGTGGGTGGTGCAGGGACGGTGGTGGCTCGACGAAGAAAAGCGCGTGTACTTCCGCGTGCTGACGGATAAAGGAGTGATGGATGTCTATCAAAATCTGGAAAACAAAAAATGGGTGATGGCCAAGCTGGGGGATTGAACAGTGAGAGGTTAAGTAGTCATCCCGGACTCGATCCGGGACCCATGGGAGGCTGAGGCAACCCCCTCGTTCATGGATACCCGCTTGCGCGGGCATGACGATCAACATGGATACCCGCTTGCGCGCGGGCATGACGATCAACATGGGTGCCTGCTTTCGCAGGCATGACGTGGGGACAGGCACGACAATCAATGTTCACACACCTGCACACACATAGCTGGTTCTCTTTCCTGCGCGGCAGCTCCGCGCCGGAGTCGCTCGTGACGATGGCGAGCGCCCGCGGCATGAAGGCCCTCGCACTGACCGACTTCGGCGGGGTCTACGGCGCCGTCCGCTTCCAACAGGCCTGTCGCGAAAACAACATCAAGCCGATCTTCGGTGCCGAAGTCCCGGTCGACGGTGCGCCGCTCGTTTTCCTCGCTGCCGACCTGCGCGGATACGCCAACCTGTGCAAGCTGCTCACGAAGGCGCACGAAAAAGAACGGCTCAACCCGGACACCACGCTCGAACATCTCGCCGCCCACGCACGCGGTCTCTTCTGCCTCACCGGTGCCTTTGGCTCTTACCTCTGGTCGCTCGTCGACGATGGCCGGATGGAGAGCGCGCAGGTGTGGGTCCAACAGCTGCAGCAGATCTTCGGCTATAGACTGTCGATCGAAGTCGCCCATCACCTCAACCCGGGCGACACCCTGCGCATCCATCGCCTCGCGCAGCTATCGGAGATCACGTACGTGCCGCTCGTGGCCACCGGCGACGTCCGCTACGCGATACCCGAAGACTACCGCCGCTACGACCTCGTCACTTGCGTCCGCCTCTGCATCAGCGTCTTCGAGCCGCACCCCGAGCGCCCGCGCAACGCCGAGGCTTATCTGAAATCCGAAGCCGCGCTCCGAAAACTCATTCCCTATCCGGCCGCCTTCGAACGCGCCGCAGAGATCGCGGAGCAGTGCAGCGTCGACCTTCTCCCGGGATATATCACACCCCCGGCGGCAAGCATCCCGCCCACCTATACAGCCAAGACGTACATCCACGAGAAGTGCAGCGAGGCGCTGCCCGCCCGCTATCGCACCCGCCGCGCACGCAAGCGCGCCGAGAAGCAGCTCGCGAAAGAACTCAAGGTCATCGGGCGGCTCGACCTCGAGGAGTTCTTCCTCGTCGTCCGCGAGATCACCGAGGAGTCGCGGCGTCGCGGCATCCGATGCGCCGGCCGCGGATCGGCCGCCAACTCGATCGTCGCCTATCTGCTCGGTATCACCGCCGTCGACCCGATCGAGAACAAGCTGCTCTTCGAACGCTTCCTGCACGCGGGCCGCAAGGGTACGCCCGACATCGACGTCGACTTCGACTCGGATCGCCGCAACGAGATCATCGAGTGGATGAACGAGCGGTTCGGCATCGAGCAGACCGCTATGACGGCGACGCTCATCACTTACCGTATCCGCTCCGCCGTCCGCGACACCGCCAAGGCGCTCGGCTGGCCGATGGAGCTCGTCAACCGCATCGGCAAGACCGTCCCGCCCTACGGCGGCAGCCACAAGGTGAGCGACTACCGCGTGCGGCTCGAGCAGGTCATCGGGCCGTCGCCGCTGCTAGAAGTGCTCCTCGAGATGGCCGAAGGGCTCTACGGCTGCCCGCGCCACCTCGGCCTCCACTCCGGCGGTATGGTCCTCTCCCGAAAACCGCTCCACAACTTCACGCCGGTCCAGACGTCGGCCAACGGCGTCAAGATGGTGACCTTCGACAAAGACGATGTTGAGGCGCTCGGCCTCGTCAAGTTCGACGTGCTCGGACTCCGCATGCTGGCGGCGATCAGCGAAGCCGTGGAGCTGGTGCACCGGCACACCGACCCGACCCTCAACATCGACGAAATTCCACTCGACGACATCCCCACCTTCAACATGATCCGGGCGAGCAAGACGCTCGGCGTCTTCCAGATCGAGTCGCAGGGGCAGCTGCATCTGCTCGCGCAGCACCAGCCCGAGAACTTCCGCGACCTCATCAACGAGATCGCGCTCTTCCGTCCCGGCCCTCTGCAGAGCGGCATGGTGCATCCGTTCGTGCGCCGTCGGCGAGGGCTCGAGCCGGTCGAGTACCTCCATCCGAGTCTCGTCCCGGTCCTCGAAGACACCTATGGCGTGATCGTCTATCAGGAGCAGGTGCTCGAGGTGGCTCACCGCTTCGCGGGGATGTCGCTCGAGGAGGCCGACGAGTTCCGGCGGCTCATGTCGAAGTTTCGCGACCCCGGGGAGATGGAGAACATGCGCGGCAAGTTCGTCTCCGGGGCGATGAGCCTCGGCGTCCCCGAGGAACTCGCCAACCAGGTGTTCGACAACGTGTCCAACTTCGTCGGCTTCGGATTCTGCCGCAGCCACGCAGCAGCCTTTGCGAAGACCGTCTACCAGTCAGCGTATATGAAGCGCCACCACACGGCTGCGTTCATGGCGGCATTCATGCAGCATCGTCCGGGCTTCTACTCGCTGATGACCGTCGAGGAGGAGACGCGGCGGTTCGGTGTACCCGTTCTTCCGCCCGACATCAACCGGTCGTGCTTCCGGTACGACCTCGAGCTGCAGGACGATGGCGAGCACGCGATCCGCAAGTCGCTCACCTCGGTCGACGGGATCTCGGAAGATGCGGGCCGGCTGATCGTGTGGGAGCGGCTGTGCCGGCCCTTCGACAGTGTGGAAGACCTGTATGGGCGCGTGCCGCTAGAGGTCGACCACTTTCGCAACCTCGCGCGGTCGGGGGCGCTGGATCAACTGGCGGGATCCAGCCGCCGTGCCCTTTGGCAGGTTGGATTACTAAATCGTCGCAACGGGAAGTCGGGCGTCGCACCCACGCCCGCCCTGTTCGAGATGCCTGCGGTCGTCGAGATCGACATTCCTGACCTGCCCGAACTCACCACGCCGGAGCGTCTCAGCTGGGACTATCAGACCCACGGCGCGGCGCGGTCGCATCCGATGGCGCTCATCCGACGGACACTCAACGAACTGGAGGTGCGGACCATCGAGACGTGCTATCGGCTGGGTCGATATGTCGACATCGGCAGCGGTGCCACGTCGACGATGATCACCATCGCGGGCCTCTCCGTGCTGCGCCAGCGGCCGGCCACTGCGAAGGGTGTTCTCTTCCTCACATTGGAAGACGAGACGGGGATGATCCAGACGATCGTCCAGCCGCAGACCCTCGAACACCTCGATCATATCCTGAGCCTGTCGGCGCTGATCGTCCGCGGCAAGCTGCAGGTGATGGGCAACTGGCGCGGCCTCGTGCTGACCCAGGCGTGGCCGCTGCACGGAGTGTTCGGAGGTTACGAGGGCTTCCCGGCGCACGTCGGCGGAAGGGACCGGTTCATCACGGCTCCGGAGGAGGCCGAGAAAGTGGGGGCGGCGGCTGCTACACCCGTCATGCCCGCGCCCATCGTCATGCCCGCGAACAGCCTGCCCTCGCGAAAGCGACGGGCGGGCACCCACAGGTAAACCTCAACCTCTCATGGGTCCCGGATCGAGTCCGGGATGACTTTCGGTGCGTCATGCCCGCAAAGCCGCTATTCTTGCACACTTCATCACGAAACTTCTATCGAGGCACAACAAAACGGCGATACAAGCATATGAGTCCATTCTAAACGCCGTTCCCGGTACTAATCATCTCGGAAGCGGAACACATAACCCGCTTTCAGGGATTTGCATGGCAGGCAGGGGCCGAGGATGATCCTCCGGCCAATCTGCATCTCGCAACAAACGCCTGCCCATTGGATGAAGCCTAGGGCCAAGACGTCATAACGACGCACAACCCATCCCCTGGCTTCCAGCCTCTCTCAGATACCAGACAGCACCTCTTACTACACATGGGCCCGCGACAAGTACGTCGCATCGGTTCGCAATACCAATATGATGAAACCATTCAGAACCCTCGGCTTGTCCGGGGAAACCCTCAAAGGTGTCCTGTCCGCAGGATACACTTCTCCCACACCCATTCAGACTGCAGCCATTCCGCCGGCGCTCGCGGGACGCGACCTGATCGGCTGCGCCCAGACGGGCACCGGCAAGACCGCGTCGTTCGTCCTGCCGATGCTTCAACGGCTTACGGAAGTACCGGGCGCCAAGAAGCGCCGGACGATCCGCGCTCTGGTCGTGGCACCGACACGTGAACTCGCGCTCCAGGTGGAGACAGCGATTCAGACGTACGGCGCACACACCCGTCTTCGAAGCGTCGCCATTTACGGCGGCGTCGGAATCCCGCCACAAATAAAGAAGCTTCGGCAGGGCGTCGACATTGTCGTCGCAACGCCGGGCCGACTCCTCGATCTCATGGATCGCGGCAACGTCGATCTTTCCGGGGTCGAGATTCTCGTCCTTGACGAAGCGGACCGCATGTTCGACATGGGGTTCATAAACGACATCCGGAAGATTGTGGCGCGTACACCAAAGGGACGCCAGACGCTTCTGTTCTCAGCGACGATGCCGAAGGCGATTCAGGAACTTACCCGCAGCATCCAGCGAGACCCTGAGTTCATCGAGATCGGCGAGCGGCGCAATCCGGCCGACACCGTCATCCAGCATGTTTGCCGCGTGTCCACGAACACAAAGATGGACATCCTCTGCCACATGCTGCATAACGAGTCGACGGACAACGTGCTCATCTTCTCGCGTACCAAGCACCGAGCTGACCGAATCGCGCGGACCCTCGGAAGGAAAGGATTCACGGCGACCGTAATGCACTCCAACCGGTCACAGAACCAGCGCCAGCGAGCCCTGGAAGGGTTCCGCAACGGGACGTTTCAGATTCTCGTAGCAACTGATGTGGCCGCACGAGGAATCGACGTGGATGGCATCTCGCACGTCATCAACTACGACACACCGCGTCACGCAGAGGACTACATCCACCGGATTGGACGTACCGGCCGCGCGGAGTCAAGCGGAGAAGCGATTACGTTCGTGACCCGCGACGAAGAGCAGTACTTGCGGGCCATCGAACGGCATACGGGGCAGAGACTGTCCAACAAGACCTACAACGGCTTTGACGCTGATCCGGTCGAAACCCGAACACAGCGTGCCGGCAAGCACCGTCACTCTTCCGCGCATCCGAACAACAATGGCTCGGCATCAAGTGGCCGGTCCCGGCGTGGTGATTCGCGTCGCCGCCGATCACGGTAGCCGCGGACGTCTCACGTTTGCTTGAATAAGAAAGGGCTGCCCCCGCAAGGAGGCAGCCCTTCTTTGTTTCGTCGAAGTGGGCGTCAGAAAGTCAGGCTAATGCCGCCCGCTACCGTCGTTCCCATGAAGCCGAACTGGTTGACCTCCCAGGGATACTTGAATCGACCGCCAAGGTCGGTGACAACGTCGCCCTTCGTATCGAGTTCGTCGGGATAGACGTCGAACACGTTGTTAACGTTCAGCCACAGCCGAACGGTCTCGCTGTACCGGTACCCGATGCGGACGTCGGTCAGCACCTTGGCCGCAAAGACCTGATCTTTCGAGACGTCGGACGCGTGACGCCACCGAACCTCACCGAAGCGGGTATTGCTTACGATGAAGTTCCAGTCGCTGATGTTGTACTGCAGACTCAACGCAACCTTGTCGTTCGGTCGTGCCGTCTCAACACGCGACTGCTCCTTACGGTTGAAGATCACGTTGCCGGACTGCCGGATCGGTGCCGGCGTCGTGATGTTGTCCCGGTTCGTGATCTTCGTCTCGTTATAATTGCCCGCAAGCGTTACCTCTAGCGTCCCGCTGCCCAGCGGTATGTTCTTATAGCTTGCTACTACGTCCACGCCATTCGTTTCGGTATCAATGGCATTGGTGAAGAACTTGAGGCTCGTTACGCTGAACGCATCGAGGATGTCGTCGACGACCGTCTGCACGTTCGGATCCGCGTCCGAGATCTCTCCAGTGAAGACGACTCGATCGTCAACTGTAATCCGGTAGTAATCCGCGGTCACGGAGAAGTCGTCGTTAACGTTTGCGGCAACGCCGGCCGTAACGTTGAACGACTCTTCTTCCTTGAGCGTCGGCACCCGCAAGTCACGAATGACCGGACTGTCCGTGTTGAACGTGCCCTGGTTGGACACCGTACCGCCCGATACGAGCGTCTGGATGTTGCTCAGGTAGAGCTGGTGCAGCGACGGCGCCCGAAATCCGGTACTCGCCGAGGCACGAATCGCAAGTCGATCCTCTGCGACCCGTACTCGTCCGTTCACTTTCCAGTTCACGGTATTGCCAAAGTCCGAATAGTCTTCGTATCGGACTGCGCCACCGATCAAGACATCCTGATAGTCGTACTCAACATCGGCGTAGGCGCCAATATTCGACCGAATCTTGTCCACCTCGTTTCGTGGCTGGACCCCCGGGAACGACTGCGTGCCGGATCCGAAGTAGGAATCTTCCTCACCCGCTTTTGCAATGAAGTTCTCCGTCCTGAACTCCGAGCCGAAACCGATTTTGAAATCACCGAAGGCGCGAAACACATCGAGGTTACCCACGATGTTACTGAACTCGTAACCGCCGACGTTGAACGTCGTTGGGCTGAGGTTGCCGAGATCGGTGTTCAAAGACTCATCCACCGTGTAGTCGACGGTGTTGCTTCCGAACGTCGCGCTCACGTCCACATCCCAACCCTCGATCGTGCTCCGGACGCCCGCACCGAGGGTGCGATCATAGACATCCGTTTCGAACGTGGGATGGAAACCGGAGTACGTTCCACCGGGATTGTGGTGAATGAAGAACGGGTCAGGTATCCAATAGGGCGTTCTGTGAAGTGCGTAGCTCTCTCCGTCGCGATACGTAATGCCGCCAAACGAGTAGAGCGTTCCGCCGCCCGCCAACGGGATGCCGGAGTTGAAGAACACGTCGAAGGTGGCCATGCGCGGCATACCTACCAGCATGCTCAGGTCCGGATTCTCACGGAAGAAGGCCGCGAATTCGGGGTTGTCCTGCGGGTTGACGCCAAACAGGTCGTCGCGTCCCGGCTCGCCGGCCCGGTTGGTACGATCCTGCCAACGATAACCCGTGGTTACGTTAACGTACCCATTGCCGAAGATGTTGAAGCCCGAGTTTGCATCAAAACCGAGGTTGAACCCGTCGCCCTCAGAGGTGACTCCGGAGAAGGTGTTGACGGTCGTCTTTCCAACGTCGTCCTTAAGAACGATGTTGATCACGCCGGCGATCGCATCGGATCCGTACTGAGCGGAGGCTCCATCGCGCAGCACCTCGATACGCTCAACGGCTGCCGCCGGGATGCTCTGCATATCGACTCCGACCTCACCCTTTCCAGGGGTGTCGTTGATGTAAACGAGTGAGCTGGCATTCTTACGCTTGCCATTGATGAGGATGAGCGTGCGGCTCGGGCCGAGGCCCCGCAAGTCTGCCGGATTAAACAAGGCCGTGGCATCGGAGACGGTCTGCTGTGTCGCATTGTAGGACGGCACCTTGAAGGTCATCATCTGATCGAGCGTGAACTGGCCTGTCGATTCCAGCTCTTCCACAGGTAGATTGTCGATCGGAACCGGTGAGTCAAACTCGGATCGGGGGTTAAACCGCGAACCCACGACGACTACGTCCGACAGGAAGGCGATATCCTGTTCCAGCTCGACATTGATGACCGACGACGACTGGACGACGTTGACTTCAGCCTGCACATAACCCACAAAAGAAAACTGCAGGACCGCGGGCACGCTCGGAACCGTGAGGTTGTAGTTTCCGGACAAGTCCGTTGCAGTACCGGTTGTCGTACCTTTTACCGTAACGTTGACGCCCGGGAGCGCTTCACCGGTCTTGGCGTCTGTTACCTGTCCGCTTACGTCGACTTGGCCATAAGCGACCGTGGCTGTGGCCGTCAGCAGGGCAAGTGATACGAGAATCGTAGCTGTGTACTTCATGTTTGCCTGGCTCTGTTAGTCGATGGTGAACACGGGATTAAACGCATTTCCAATGAGAAAACCGAATCGGAATCAGTTGAACGCGCGTTCGACCAAGCGAACAGTCGGCGTTCGGGCGTGGACAGTCGTGCTTGTTTTTACCCTATTCACGGTGGTTTTCGGCTGTGCCTCGGATGCCGGTCAGGACGTCGCTCCGGAAGCGGCGCAGGAGACCGCACCGGATGCCAATCGGGAGACTGCGGCAACTTCTTCGGATCTGAATCAGCTGTCGTGGATGGTCGGGTATTGGTCCAGAATCGAGGATGCTTCGAGTTCGGAAGAGGCGTGGCTGCCGGCGCGTGGCGGCGTGATGGTAGGAGTTCACGTGGATCTCTTCTCGTCCGGCCGATCATTTTTCGAGTACCTCCGGGTCGAGAGCAGAGGCGATACGCTGGTTTTCCTCGCCAGCCCGCGAGGTAGAAAGGCGGTCCCGTTTGTCGCCTCCGAGATCAGCGAGGGCGACGTCGTCTTTTCGAACATGTCGCACGACTATCCTCAGCATATCGGATATACACTCGTGGGCGCGGACAGCCTACGGTCCGAGATCTGGGGTAGCGTGGACGGCGAGGAGCGACGATCGAGCTGGACGTGGGGACGATCCAGCATCAGGTAATTTTCCGTGGCGCCTGACGACCGCATCTCACAGCTTCGCAACCTGGGACCCCGTTCGGAGTCGTGGCTCAACGCGGTCGGCATCAACACCCGCGCGGACCTGGAGAAGGTCGGATCTGTGGTTGCGTACCGATGGGTCGTGGAGCATGGATTCGCCCCGAGCCTTAACCTGCTCTATGCGATGGAGGGTGCGCTGCGTGATGTTCACTGGACGAATCTCGACCCGGACCTGCGCGACCGATTGCGCCGAGAAGCGCAGACCTCCTAATCCCGCCCCCATTTTGTGGCCTCTTATATATCTTCCGGAAACGACAAAACAGGACCGAGCCCTACATGGACATTAAGACCGACACGTACGAAAAGCTGGGTGAGTTCTATCTCGGGAGAGAATACGACCTCGAAGCCGGTGAGATGGGCGACGAACTGGTTCTCTACGACTCCAAGGACCTAACGACCCACGCAGTTTGCGTTGGCATGACCGGATCGGGAAAGACGGGGCTCTGTGTTTCGCTGCTCGAGGAGGCGATCATAGACGGCATCCCGGCAATCGTCATCGACCCCAAGGGCGACATCCCGAATCTCATGCTCACCTTTCCGGAACTGTCGGCTGAGGAGTTTCGCCCCTGGATCAACGTTGACGATGCGCGCAAGAAGGGCGTGACCCCGGACGAGTTTGCTCAGAGGCAAGCCGACCTGTGGAAGAACGGTCTGGCGAGCTGGGGAGAGGGTCCTGATCGCATAAATATTATTATTGATTCCGCGGACATTTAGATCTACACTCCGGGCAGCGAGGCCGGCATTCCGGTCTCGATTCTATCGTCGTTCGCTCCCCCGTCCCAGGAGACGATCGACGATCGCGACCTGTTTGGTGAGCGCATTGCGTCGACGGTCACGGGCTTGCTGGGGTTGCTGGGGATCGACGCCGATCCGATCAAGAGTCGTGAGCATATCCTCCTGTCGAACCTGCTGGAGGAGGCCTGGAAGCGCGGAGACACTCTCGACCTGGGTTCGCTGATTCAGATGATCCAGACGCCGCCGTTCGATCGCATCGGTGTGATGGATATTGATTCCTTCTTTCCGCCGAAGGACCGCTTCGAGCTTGCGATGTCTCTTAATAACCTGCTCGCTTCGCCCGGCTTCGAGTCGTGGATGACGGGCACGCCGCTCGACATCGACTCGATGTTATACGACCCCTCCGGCAAACCGCGCGTCGCGATCTTTTCGATTGCCCACCTTTCCGAGGCGGAGCGCATGTTCTTCGTCTCGCTGCTGCTGACCGAGACGCTGTCGTGGATCCGCTCCAAGCCCGGCACGACGAGTCTGCGGGCGCTCTTATATATCGATGAAATCTTCGGCTACATGCCGCCGGTTGCCAACCCTCCCTCGAAGCAGCCGCTCCTCACATTGCTGAAGCAGGCGAGGGCGTTTGGGCTGGGTGTTGTGCTGGCGACGCAGAACCCCGTTGATCTTGACTACAAGGGTTTGTCGAATACGGGAACGTGGTTCATCGGAAGGCTGCAGACCGAGCGCGACAAGATGCGCGTGCTCGAGGGCCTCGAAGGCGCATCCGGCGGCGGTGAGTTCGACAAGGGCGCCATGGAGCGTGTGCTTGCCGGGCTCGGAAAGCGGGTCTTCCTGCTGCACAATGTGCACGAGCGGGAGCCTGTTATCTTCCACACCCGATGGGCGATGTCGTATTTGCGAGGGCCGCTCACGCGCAGCCAGATCAAGACACTGATGGAAGGCAAACGGGATGTGGCTCCGGCTGGGGGCACTCCCATGGCCGCGGCCGTCGAACGTAGCGCGAAGAAGGCGTCGACTGCCGGACGGCAGCGACCGGTAATTCCCCCCGAGATTCAGGAATTCTACCTTCCGCCAGGCCCTGATGGTGGGTCGTACATACCGCTCGTCATCGGCGCTGCGTCTGTTCACTTTCAGGATCGGAAGAAGACGGTTTCTGAGACGCGCGATGTAGCCTTCATCGCGTCGATCGATGACGGGGCGGTGACAGCGGTGGACTGGGCGAACGCGGAACGTGTGGACATCGATATCGATCGGCTTCGCAGAGAGCCGCCGGATGATGCCGAGTTCCACGATGTGCCCTCGGCCGCTCTCAAGGCGGACAACTTCGACGACTGGGAGAAGGAGTTTGACGACTTCCTGTACCGGCAGGAGCGGCTGGAGCTCTTCGAGCATTCCTTGCTGGGCCTCTCGTCGGAGCCCGGTGAATCAGAACGGGACTTCCGTATTCGGCTGCGGGATGCCGGCCGGCAGGAGCGCGATCGGCAGGTGGAGGCCTTGCGCGAGAAGTACGCCAACAAGCTCAAACGCGCGGCGGAGCGGGTACGGAAAGCCGAGCAGAAGGTCGAACGAGAGGAAGAGCAGGCCGAATCGGCGAAAATGAACACGTATGTGAATATCGGAACGACCGTTCTGTCTGCATTACTTGGCCGCAAGACGATCAGCCGCTCGAGCGTCGGTCGTGCCTCGACCACCATGAGGGGCATGTCAAGATCTTCAAAGGAGAAGCAGGACGTGGAGCGCGCCGAGGAAGACCTCGAGATGCGCACCGAGGAACTTGCGGAACTCGGGCGGGAACTCGAGCAGGATATCGCGGAACTTGAGGAGTCCCTAGACCCCGACTTCGCCGAGCTGGAAACGAAGGTCCTCAAGCCACGCCGCACGGATGTCGACGTGAAGCTGGTGGCACTGCTCTGGGGACAGTAGACCGTTTCGGCCGTTGTCTGGAAGTTACCGGATCCCCTCGGCGCCATCGGCCCGATTTGCACGCATGGTTGCCGAGCGAATTAACGACGTGTACCGATCATCGAGGCGCGCTGAACGAACATGGACTCGATAACCCAGGCTGCCCTCGGGGCCGCTGTCGGCGAGGCGGTGCTCGGTCGAAAAGCCGGCGGGAAGGCCGCCGCCTGGGGAGCGTTCTTCGGTACGCTTCCAGATCTAGACATATTGGCGTATCCATTCCTCGATCCGGCGCAGGAGCTGCTGTTTCACCGAGGCCCGACGCACGCGCTGTTGTTCAGCGTGATTGTCGCTCCACTGTTCGGCCTTCTGCTCTCCCGGCTTCACCGAAAAGACGGTATCGCATGGAAAGGCTGGGCCTGGCTCTCTTTTCTGGCTCTCTTTACCCATCCTCTCCTCGACGCCTTTACAGCGTACGGCACGCAGTTGCTTCTGCCGTTCAGTAACAAGCCCGTAGCTTTCAATACGATTTCGATCATTGACCCGATCTATACACTGCCGCTCACCCTCGGCATTGTCGTCGCGCTTTTCTTCCGGCGCGATTCAAAGGGCCGAAGGCGCGTCAATGGATGGGGGCTAGCGCTAAGTTCTGCCTACCTGATGTTCACCGTAGCTAACAAGTTGTATGTCGCAGACATCTTCGAGTCGGAACTGGATCGGCAGCGCGTCGCGTACGGACGCCTCGAGGTTCTGCCGTCTCTTTTCAACAATGTGTTGTGGGCCGGGTTGGCTGCATCAGAAGACACCGTCTTTGCCGGGCTGTACTCTCACCTCGATGCCGACCGGCACATAGCATTCATTCGCATCCCAAAGAACGCACACCTGCTCCCACCGGCCCGTGACGGAGACCCGCTTTCCGTGCTGCACTGGTTTTCCAGAGGCTTGTTCACGGTCCAGTCCGATTCGACAGGGCTCGTCTACGAGGACCTGCACGTTGGCAGGACCGACTTCTATATGGGCAGGGATGGTGAATCGATCTTTACCTTTCACCTGTGGCTCGGCGCTGATGGATACGTTCAGGGTTTCGACGTCCGGCAACCGGAGTTCGAGGACAGGTCTGAGCTGCTGGCCTTGCTTGCAAGGCGGATGCGAGGTGAAGAAGCGAACATCGACAGCCTCAGTCGTCCGAACCGACGCATTGATGAGGGCATGCCGGCACCTGCCCGTGACCCAGTAACAGGATCGGACCCATGAAAACATCGAACCGCTTGGTCCGCGAGTTGATCGTTTTTGTCTCCGTGACGGCAATTGCTATCGTTGTGTTGCCGGTAGTTGCTGCAGCGCTCGCATATCAAAGCCGGCAAGCCATGTTCTGGCCCGCCTACCAGTCGCTTTACACCTACTTTCTTCCTTATACAATAGTCGCTTCGGCGACGGTCGGATTCGCCGTAGCTGTGATCAGAGCCCTTGTCCGCTGGGTTAAAGGAATTAGGCGCTAGGTTCGGGATGGTCCTTACATTTCGTGTCGGTGAAAGCCCGGCTTGCGATCTTTGAGCTTTCGGAAATGGGTTAGATTGTTTTGCGTACTCATTATCAGCGGACGTGTACCCAAATAATCCGGATTCGCACAGAGCCTTGGATAACGGATCCAGTATGGCAGAATCAAGACGCAAGTTTCTGAACATCCTGATCGGTGGGGGCATCGTCGGCTGGCTCGCCTCCGTATTGTACCCGGTCGTTTCCTTTCTGAAGCCACCCGCGCTGCCAGAAGCCAACGTCAGTGCGCTCAAAGTCGGTCCCGTGGCCGACTTCGCGGCCGGCTCGAGCCGGATCGTAAAGTTCGGTCGCACGCCGGTACTTCTCGTGCGTCTCGACAGCGGAGATTTCAGAGCCTTCGCGGCCACCTGCACGCACCTCGACTGTACGGTTCAGTACAGGACCGACAAGAAGGACATTTGGTGCGCCTGCCACAACGGCATCTACGATCTCATGGGTCGAAATGTATCGGGTCCGCCGCCACGCCCGCTTGAGCAGTTCGTTGCGACGGAGATCGAGGGTGAAATCGTCGTTTCGCGGCTGGAGGCTTAGCGCGTGGAGTTACCCCGCAGCCAACGACTGTTCGCATGGCTCGATGAGCGCTTCAACCTGAGCCCGCTCATCGACTTCATGAAGAAGAAGGAGGTGCCGATTCATCGCCACACCATCTGGTACTACATGGGTGGTGTTTCCCTATTCCTCTTCCTGATTCAGCTCTTCACCGGCATTCTGCTCCTTTTGTATTACCAGCCCGGAGAGGCCAGCGCCTACGACAGCATTCGATTCATCATGAACAAGGTGCCGTTTGGTTGGCTCTTTCGGTCGATTCACAGCTGGGGTGCCAATCTCTTCGTCCTGTTCATCTTCGTGCACATGTTCAGCACGTTCTTTACCCGTGCGTACCGGAAGCCGAGAGAGCTAACCTGGGTTACGGGCTTTGTGTTGCTTGTGCTTGCTATGGCATTCGGTTTCAGCGGCTACCTGCTTCCATGGAATGAACTCGCCTTCTTTGCGACGAAGGTGGGCACCGATATCGCGGGTGTGCTGCCGGTGGTTGGCGACGCCATCAAGCTTGTTCTTAGAGGAGGTGAGGATGTAACGGGTGCCACGCTGACACGCTTCTATGCATTCCACATCGCACTGATACCTGCCATCTTCACGGTCTTTCTTGGCCTTCACCTCCTCTTTGTGCAGCGGCAGGGCATGCATGAACCGGAATCCGTGGCGGGGCTACCCCCTGAGCGAAAGAAGATGATCCCCTTCTTCCCCAATTTTCTTCTGAGAGACATATTCGCTTGGTTGATCGTTCTCAACGTGCTGTTGTTTCTCTCGGTATTCTTTCCGTGGGAACTCGGAGTCGAGGCGGATCCTTTGGCGCCTGCGCCATCCGGCATCCGGCCCGAATGGTACTTCATGTTCATGTTTCAGACGTTGAAGTTCATTCCGCCGCATGTCCTCGGTATCGAGGGTGAGGTGCTGGGCGTTCTCGCTTTCAGCGTAGCGGGACTCGCATGGCTACTGGTTCCGTTCTGGGAGATTCGTGAGAAGGACAGCGACCGCCTCAAGCCGATGGCGCTGATCGGCTTCCTGGCTCTGGCGTTCATTATCGTGATGACCATAGTTGGGTATCTCGTATAGACAGGTATTCTGCGCAAGTGATCAGTAGACCCAAATCATACCTCTTTACTCTCCTGCTGACCGCGGGCCTTGGTTATCCGGCCGTGGCCCAGGACGTGCCGGAGGGTTTGCAGGAAGACCAATGCGTTGTCTGTCATACGGACCTTGAGGCACTGCCCGAGAACTTCGTCTTCGACAACGTGCACATGAGGCCGCGAATGTCGTGTGCCGGCTGCCATGGCGGCGATCGAACGACCGACGACGAAGAAATCGCGCATGCGGGAGACTTCGTAGGAGTGCCCACGGCGGAGGCGATACCATCGTTCTGCGGTAGTTGTCACTCGGACATCAACTACATGCGTCAGTTTCAGCCGAGTGCCTCGACGGACCAGGTATCTCAATACTTTACGAGCGCCCATGGGCAAGCGCTGAGGCAGGGAGACGAGAACGTTGCGACATGCATTAGCTGTCATACGTCTCATGCCACCCTCCCGGCATCCGACGGCCGCTCCTCAGTACATCCGTTCAACGTGCCCGACATGTGCAACGGATGCCACGGTGATGCCGCGCTAATGGCGGAGTATGGTTTTAGAACGAACCAGTACGGCGACTTCGTCGAGAGCGTGCACGGAACCGCGTTGCTCGAAAGACAGGACATTGGAGCACCGGCCTGCAATGACTGTCACGGTAACCACGGAGCGATGCCGCCGGGAATACAGTCCATCGAGAACGTCTGCGGCATGTGCCACGTGAACAACGCCGAGTTCTTTGAGAGCACGCCAATGGCAGTCGCGTTTGCGGAAGAGGGGCTTCACGCATGCGAGGAATGCCACGGCATCCACGACGTTGCAAAGACCTTCGACGACATGGTAGGCGTGGGCGACGAATCCGTTTGCACGATGTGTCATGACGAGGGCGATAGAGGATATGAGGTGGCAGACTCAATTCACGCCCAGCTCGTGATGCTGAAAAGCGTACAGGATTCTGCTCAGGTACTACTGGAACGCGTCCAGAATATTGGAATGGACGACGTTGAGATCTCCTACAGCCTGCGGGACGCGAACGAGTCCCTCATTCAAGCGAGAACGGCCGTACACTCTTTCGAGCCTGAAAAAACGGGGGAACTGACCGATAAAGGAGTCGAAAGCGCGCGCGCGGCGATGGCGATGGCAAATGAAGAGATTGAAGGCTTTCGATTCCGTCGATTTGGCTTCGGCATTGCGACTTTGTTCATCACCGTGCTGACGGTGGCGCTTTTCTTCAAAATTAGAGAAATTGAGTCCAGCAGAGCGAGTTGAATGGTCCGGCATTTGTTAAAGCTCAATTAGATGGTAAACTTAACCGACCCATTCAAGGCGAAGGTAGAAGATGAGAAAGTTGATATTGGTAGCGCCCCTGCTTGTAGTGGCGGCGAGCTTTGTAATCATTGCGGCCGTGCAAGGTCCCACACCCGCGGCGGATGCGACGTACGACGACACAGCAGTACTCGTCGTCGAAGATGTGGAGTTTACGGGAGCGGCCAAGTGCAAGACCTGTCACCGCAAGCCGGAGTCCGGCGAGCAGTACCCCAAGTGGGAGGAGGGTCCGCACTCAAAAGCCTTTATGACGCTGGCCAGTGACGAGGCCAAGGCGATTGCGGCCGAGCGAGGAATCGACAATCCGCAGGAGTCAGCCGAGTGTCTGCAGTGCCACGTTACCGCGTATGACGCTCCGGCAGAACTGCTTGGAGCAAAATACTCGGTTGAGGAAGGCGTAGGATGTGAATCGTGTCACGGCGCAGGCGGCAATTACTACAAGAAGAGCACGATGAAGTCGATCACGGCGGGTGAGATCGAAGGTTCGTCGGTCGGGCTGGTGACTCCCAGCGAGGCCACCTGCACAGGGTGCCACAACGAGAACAGTCCTACCTTCAAGGGATTCGACTTCGAAGAGTACTCCGCCAAGATTGCTCACCCGATTCCGGAAGAGACAAAGGCGGCCTACAAATAGGAAGGCTGATTGATAAAGGGGGGATCTTTTGTGGATAGGAGATGGCTGTTGACGGCCGTGGTGGGATTCGCTTTGGCGGGTCCCGCCTACGGTCAGTTAGTGCTTCAGGGTACCACGGATTCCTATCTATACGCTTTCGAGACGGTCGACAGCGAGCGGCAGCTCGATTTCTATCAGGGGCTCCGACTGCGCGCGTGGTCGAAGCAGGTTCCTCAGCTCAAGTTGCGAACGTCCTTTCGGGTAGCTCGACGCGGCGATCCCTCCGACTGGGAAAGCCGCCTCTACAATGCGTACTTCGATTGGAAGCCATCGGGCGACGTGAACGTGCGCGCCGGCAGGCAATTCTT
>JAHHLP010000376.1 GCA_018679295.1 Rhodothermia bacterium | reverse complement strand
GCGCATAGGTCTCCGCGACGACCGCTTTGCAGCCCGCCTCACGAAGCGCGAACGGGGCATGCTCGCGTGACGAACCGCAGCCGAAGTTGGTGCCCGCCACGATGATGCTGAATCGGCTTTCGTAGGCATCGGGCTCCGTGAACGCAATCCCGCCCTTGGGTAGTCCCTGCTTGCGGGCAGGTACGCCGCTTAGAGCGTATCGACCATACAGCCTTCGCTCGTCCGGCTCCGTCAAGCTGTACACCAGATGCTCGGCCGGTATGATCTGATCGGTGTCGATCGAGTCACCGACCACGTAGGCAAGACCTTTTATCACTTTATCCATCTGTATCGGAGCCAGTTTAGACAAGTACTTCTCGGGGATCTGTAATGACGCCGGTCACCGCCGATGCGGCTACGGTAAGCGGGGAGGCGAGGTAGACCGACGCCTGCTTCGACCCCATCCGACCCGGGAAATTGCGATTCGTGGTCGAGATGACGACTTCGTCCGCGTGGGTCCTCCCGAACGTGTCGATCGGACCGCCCAGACACGCCGCACAACTCGACTCGCCGACCCGGCAGCCCGCATCGAGAAAGATCTGCAGCAGCGAGACACCGTCGATCTCTGTCGTCTTCAACTGTCGCGCTACTTCGGTCGTCGCCGGGACAATGAACGTGTCGATTCGGACTTTCTCACCTTTCAGGATTCCCGCGGCGGCAAGAAAATCTTCCAGCTTTCCTCCCGTGCAACTTCCCACGTAGGCACGGTCCAGCCGCGTTCCCTCCACCTCACTCACGTTCGCACGGTTATCAGGGCTGTGCGGCTTTGCAACCACCGGTTCGATCTTTGACACGTCGTACGTTCTCACGGAGTGGTATCGAGCGTCCGGGTCGCTGTAGACCGGATCGAAGGTCCGGTCTGTGCGAGACCGTACGTAGTCGAACGTGACATCGTCCGGCGCGATCACGCCGTTCTTGCCGCCCGCCTCGATGGCCATGTTTGTCAGAGTCATGCGCTCTTCCATCGAGAGATCGAACACGGCCTCACCATCGAACTCCATCGTGCGATAGGTCGCGCCATCGCAGCCGATCTCACCGATCACCGTCAGGATCAGATCCTTCGCCATCAGATACGGCGGTAGGGAGCCTTCGAAGACGAACTTCATGGTCTCCGGCACCTTGACCCAGATCTTTCCGGTACCCATGATCAGGGCGGCATCGGTGTTGCCAACGCCGGTAGAGAAAAGCCCGAATGCTCCGGAGGTGCAGGTGTGGCTGTCGGTGCCGATCAGTACCGTACCCGGTAGGTTGAAGCCCTCCTCTGCAAGACCGATGTGGCAAACGCCTTTGTACCGATCGGTGCCGACGTCATAGTAGTGAGGCAGATTCTGCTCCTTCGCGAATGCCCGCAGCACGTCGACGTTGCGGTTGGCATGCTTGTCGGCTGTAAAGATGTAGTGATCCGGCATGATGACCAGTCGGTCCGCGTCCCAGACCCGCGCATCCTCACCAAACTCTCGCTTGAAAATGCCGATGGCCGGCGGCCCGCAGACGTCATGCGTCATCAGGACGTCGACGTCGATCCACACGTTGTCTCCCGGTGAGACGCGGCTCCTACCCGAGTTGCGAGCGATAATCTTTTCGGTGATGTTCATCTGGTTGAGTTCTGTTTCAGGCAACGCTTCCGCGGTAGGCCATCAGAATACTTTGATTCACGAAACGAACGGAGTCCTCGTCCATGCGGAAGGCAGACAGCCGATTGAGCGCGTCCATGTAGGCTTCCGCAGATGCCTTGACGACGTCGGTGCTTCTTGCGCGGCCGGGGAACTTGGATTCACCGTCGCGCAGCAGGACCGAAACCTCGCCGAGAGCATCCGCGCCTTCGGACACCGATCGGATGTTATAGGAGACCAGCGTGTGCGCCTCGTTCACGGCGTGATCGATCGCCCGAAAGAGCGCGTCGACCGGACCATCACCCGTGGCGAATGCCTCGCGCTCCTCACCCGAACGTACGTTGCGAATGCGCACCATCGCCTGCGGCTCGCCACCCGTCTTGACGGTCACATCGAGATGCTCCAGCTTGAGAAACAGCTCGCCGTGTCCGTTGCGGTGTTCGCCAACGAGGTGATAGAGATCCTGCTCGTTGACCTCCTTCTTGCGATCAGCCAGTTCAACAAACTTCTTGTACACCGACTCTTTGTCCTCTTCTCGAACATCAAGTCCCAGCTTATCCAGTCGACTGAAGAGACCGTGCCTGCCGGAGTGACGTCCCAGCCGAATCGATTCGATTTGCTGACCAACGTCCTCGGCACGCATGATTTCATACGTGTCGCGGCGCTTCAGCACACCGTCCTGATGGATGCCGGCCTCGTGCGAGAATGCATTCCGCCCTACGATGGCCTTGTTTGGCTGCACGGCAAAACCCGTGAAGGTCGACACCATCTTACTCGTCTCGGTCAACAGCGTCGAGTCGATTCCGGTGGTGAGACTGAAACGGTTTTGCCGCACGCGAAGGGCCATGACGACCTCTTCCAGTGAAGCATTCCCGGCGCGCTCGCCAATCCCGTTGATGGTGCACTCGATCTGCCGCGCGCCGGCCAGAACTCCGGAAAGCGAATTGGCCACAGCGAGCCCGAGATCATCATGACAGTGCGTCGAGAGGATGACGTGCTCGGGAATCGTACATCGAGCGCGGATCTCCTCGAACATGTCGGCATATTCGGACGGGAGGCAGTAGCCGGTCGTGTCCGGAATGTTGACAGTGGTCGCGCCAGCCTCGATAGCTGCCTGCACCACCTCGCAGAGATATCCGAGGTCCGTCCGACCTGCATCCTCGGCGCTGAACTCAACATCGGAAGTGAAGGATGCTGCAAAGCGAACGGCCTCAGCAGCCATCCGCATTATGGTCTCGCGCTTATCCGCCAGCGTTTCTCCGTAACGACGATCCGCAAACTTGCTCTCCAGATGGATGTCGCTCGTAGCGATGAACGTGTGGATGCGTGTGGACTCGCCGCCTTTCAACGCGTCGCCCGCCGCCTGGATGTCGAGTTCTGTGGCCCGTGCGAGTGCACAGATGGTCGGGCCTCCGCGAACCTCATTTACGATGCGGCTGACCGCATCAAACTGAGAGGGCGATGACACCGGGAATCCTGCCTCAATCACATCCACGCCAAGGCGCGCTAGCTGTTGCGCAACCGTCACTTTCTCGGATACCGTCATCGAGGCACCCGGCGCCTGTTCGCCGTCACGCAGGGTCGTATCAAATATGATGACACGGTCCGCCGT
>JAHHLP010000556.1 GCA_018679295.1 Rhodothermia bacterium | reverse complement strand
TGCTGCACCTGCAACCTGCTCCAGTCGGCACCTGGCACGTTCGAATCATCGGCGCCGATCTGGGCGATACGCGTGATGCTCATAGTTTGAAGAACGTCGAGCGCGCATTTATTGCCACCGAGTCCGGTGTCGTGATGCATTGGCAAGACGTCGGCACAGTAACCGTGTCCGACGGCAAGACCATCCGGGCAGACTTCGAGCCGCAGATCGAGGCATCCATCCGTACGCTCGCCCTCACCGGTCCTCCCATGGGGGTATTGCTCGAGCAGCGTGGCAATCTGGTGCTGCATGGCAGCGCCGTAGTCATTGACTCCAAAGCCGTTGCTTTCCTGGGTCCCAAAGGACTCGGAAAGTCGACGACGGCTGCAGCGATGGAGCAGGCCGGGTATCCTGTCCTTACTGATGACATACTTGCTGTCGACACCGTCTCGGACACCTTCCCGGTGCGGCCGGGACTCCCGATGATGAAGCTGTGGCCGGCATCATCAACTGCCCTCTACGGTCCGGAGGCGGAGGGAGGAGAGGATTACGCGGACAAGCAGGTGCGGGTAGCTGACGTAAATCAACAGGATCACTATCCGCTGGGAGCACTGTTCATTCTGGACATCGGCGAGACAGGTTCTGAGGTGGTGAGTGGAAAGACCGCGTTTCTGGACCTGATGCGAAACTCGTATTCGGGTCGATTTGCCGGCACCGAAGGTACCTCGGCGGAACACTTCATGCGCTGCACGAAAGTAGCGGCGTCAGTGCCGGTCTTTCACCTCAAACGCCGGCCTGACCTGTCCACGCTTCCCGCGGTCGTTGCGGTTGTGGAAGAGACGGTTCGTAGCTTGTAGGCTGCACGTTTCGGCGAATTGCCACAAGTTCGAACCTGCCCATGTCCGATTTCGCTGGAGTTGTATCGCTGAACGGCCAGCCGATCGAACCCGAATGGGAGAATGCGCTTCTAACACCGTTTCATGGACGCCTTCATGCTACGCACCGAGACGCCACGGTGCTGTTGCTCCAGGTGGAGGGCGCCGACGATTTTCAGTCCGAATCCGCAATCAGGCCGGTTGTCTCCTCATCGTTAGAAGGCCTTCGGATCGTCGCTGATCTGAGGGTCGATCAAATGGACGCACGAGAGGAGCTGTCCGGAGGTAGGCGTGATGAAGAGAAGGTTCTGGCACTGTTTGCCAATGATCGCAACTCGTTTCCAACCCGTATCACCGGCGACTTCGCTGCAGTCATTTGGGACGATAGTCAAAAGGCGTTGGTCGGTGTTCGCGATCATTTTGGGGTTCACCCATTTTACTACGTCTGGCACGACGGCCTCCTCTTCTTCAGTTCCGATATTCGAAGTCTCACAGGGATCGGTCCACGGTGCCGGGAGCTGGATCCGATCCGGGTTGCGCAGTTTCTCGAAGGAGAGCCGACGGAGGAGGACCGCACGTTCTATTCGGCTATCAAGCGGCTACCAAGAGCGTCGCGACTAGATGCATCAAAGGACGGTCTGAGCATCAAGCAGTATTGGTCGCCGGGCGATATTCCGGTCGAAGTCGTTGCCGGCAGTGAAGCGAATCTGGTTCACCGGTTTCGGGATGTCTTCGGTGAGGCAGTCAGCTCCAGAGTGGGGCCGGACGGCGTTATAGGCACGCTTCTTAGCGGTGGTCTTGATTCATCCTCGATCACATGCACGGCGAGGGAAGTCATGGATCCTGCCCGACCGCTTCTCGCCTTGTCTGCCGTGTTTCCCGGCCTTGCCGAGCCGTACCGAGCGCAGATCGACGAGAGCATGTACGTCGATGCCGTGTGCGAGATCGACGGCATTTCGTCGGTCCGCCTGGAGGCTGATCGGCTGACGCCGCTGTCCGGTCTAAAGGAACTCCTCTCGATCCATGGGCAGCCAATTGATCCGCCCAATGCATACCTCGATTTCGCGATGTGCAAGCTGGCTGCAGAAAATGGGGTGGAAGTCCTACTTGATGGCCTCGAAGGCGACATCACCATCTCGCACGGAATACATTTCCTCGACGAACTGGCCCATCGCGGCGAATGGTCACGGCTTCTCCGCGAAGGAGAGCGGCTAGACCAACGGCTTGGTCTACACCGCGACGCCGTGTTCCGACGTTATGGGCTAGAGCACCTTGCGCTTGTGAACAGACTCAAGTTCCTGAAGGGATTGGCGACGCTAATTCTCTTTGGGCGCTTCCGAATTGCTGCCCGGGCCGGGAAGTCGCGATTGACAGTTCGGGCGCCTTCCAAACAACTCGACCGCCGGACGTTGATTTCGAAAGAGTTCGCGGCTCAGCTGGATTGGGCGAGTCGCTCGAATGCCTCAGGACCCCAGAGTTACGTG
>JAHHLP010000555.1 GCA_018679295.1 Rhodothermia bacterium | reverse complement strand
AAATCCTGGACGACGCGTACGGAATCCCGTCAGATCACGTGACAATGATTCCTCCAGGCATCGACGAGAGCAAGTACACGCCAGCCCGCCCCCATTTCGTAGAGGAACTGCGAGAGAAGTTCGGTTTTCGTGAGACAGACGTGTACTGTGTTGGACGGGCCGCTACCAATAAGGGAATCGACCTGCTCATCAAAGCTCTGCCTCATCTTCGATCCGTTGTTCCAAAGGCGCGCCTCCAACTCGCCGTCGGCGCCAATTCAGATCGCGACAAACGGCGAGTAGAGAAGTGGAAGAGCCTGGCGAAAGATCTGGGCGTCGGAAGATCGATCAAATGGCTTGGATACGTCCCCGATGACGACATGGCCAGTCTGTATCGTGCGGCTGGAGTGTTCGCCCTCCCATCGCGATATGAGCCGTTCGGTATGACCGCTATCGAGGCAATGGCGTGCGGAACCCCAACCGTCGTCACTGTACACGGCGGTCTGCATGAGGTAATCGAGTTCGGCACACACGCACTCTACGCTGACCCAAAATCACCTTCCGAATTTGCCACAATGCTGTCGATCCCCATGCTTTACAGCAACCTCAAGGACAAGCTTTCGCTTGAAGGAGCGCGATTCTCACGACGAAATTTTGGATGGACGGGAGTAGCCAAGAGAACGCTGGCCACGTTTGACCAGTTCAAGGGACGGTATGCTGGCATGACAGGGGGAGAGGAATCCGACTAGCCATCGCGCCGGGCTTGACAAGACCAGTGCAATCCGGAACCCTTTGATCCCCCGAACCAAACATAGATCCATGATCAAGACCATAAACCCGGCGACTGGAGAGTTCCTGGAAGAGTACGAGGCCCATTCAACCGATCAGGTCGACCAAGCAATCAAGAAGGCTTCGGAACGTCAGGCCTCCTGGAAGTCCACTTCGTTTGCGGACAAGGCACAGCTAATGCGAACCGCTGCAGGTCTTCTGAGGGAACGTGCCGAGCCGTACGCCGCACTCATGGCTTCCGAGATGGGCAAGCCGATAGCACAGGGAAAATCAGAGTCTGAAAAGTGCGCGTGGGTCTGCGAATACTATGCAGACAACGCCGAGGCTTTTCTCGCGGACGAATTGATCGAGACGGATGCTTCGGAGAGCTTTGTTACATATCAGCCTCTGGGAGTCATTCTGGCTATCATGCCATGGAATTTCCCGTTCTGGCAAGTCTTTCGTTTTGCCGCTCCTACGCTGATGGCCGGTAATACGGCGCTGCTCAAACACGCCTCGAATGTGCCTGGCTGTGCGCTCGCCATCGAAGACGTGTTTCGAGATGCGGGTTTCCCGGATGGCGTCTTCACGGCCCTCCTCGTTGACAGCCAAGGGGCCTCGCGCGTAATAGAAAATCCGCTGGTCAAGGCCGTATCTCTCACGGGCAGTACGGCGGCCGGCAGAGCTGTAGCAGAAAAGGCCGCCTCAGTTCTCAAGAAGTCGGTACTGGAGCTGGGAGGCAGCGACCCGTATGTGATCCTCGAGGACGCCAATTTGGAAGAGGCGGTCTCGACCTGTGTCGAGAGCCGGCTCATTAATTCCGGCCAATCCTGCATCGCGGCAAAACGATTCATCGTGCCGCAATCGATCAGAAAAGCTTTTGAGGAGAAGTTCACTGAGGCAATGACGAAAAAGACGCTCGGTGACCCCTTCGACGACCAAACGGACATCGGGCCGCAGGCCCGCGTCGACTTGCGAGATGAACTACACCAACAAGTGACCAAGAGCGTAGAGAAAGGCGCGACGTTGCTATGCGGCGGGTTTGTGCCGAAAGGCGAAGGGGCTTACTATCCCGCAACCGTCCTGACCGACGTCAGCCCCGGAAGCGCTGCGTACGACGAGGAGCTATTTGGCCCGGTTGCTGCAATTATACCGGTGAAAGACGAAGGAGAGGCGATCCGCGTCGCCAACGATTCTCCATTCGGACTTGGAGCAGCGGTATTCACGTCCGACATCGATAAAGGTCGCGCTATCGCCCGCGAGCAGCTGGAAGCGGGGGCCTGCTTTGTAAATGCTTTTGTTCGGTCCGACCCCAGACTACCATTCGGTGGGATCAAGGACAGCGGCTACGGGCGCGAGTTAGCGAGAAACGGAATACTCGAATTTGTTAACACAAAAACGGTGTACGTGAGATAGCTTCGGGGGCGTGGGGAGAAAGCGGCGATTGACGTCACCTATGAAGCAAGAGCTGCAACCGACATCTGGAAAGGCGGACCACTCAACAAGAGCGGCAGGGAAGAACTACCAACCAAATTACTCTATTGAAGACACGAAAGAGCTCAGATGCATCGCCGCCACCGGTCCGGCCTGCCACGAAGAGCGTGCCACCGGCGGGCCCCGATCGGGTTGTCGATGCAGAGCGGCATTTTGACGATTCTATCGAGCGGAAGGCCCACGGACTCTTCTGCAATAGGACGTTGAACCTCAGGGCTATCCAAGCCATAGGCTACGACATGGACTACACACTCATCCATTACAGGATGAGTGAGTGGGAAAGCCGTGCATACTACTACTTGAAGTCACGCCTCCTCGCGGCGGGCTGGCCCGTCGATCATCTGACCTTCAACCCCGACCTCGTTACGAGAGGGTTGATCATCGACAAACATCGTGGAAATGTTGTTAAGGCAAACCGCTTCGGCTATGTCAAGCACGCGTTTCACGGCTCGAAACCCCTTGGTTTTGACGAGAAGAAAGCCACGTATCGCCAAACACTGGTCGATCTGGCCGAGCCGAGATGGGTATTCATGAATACGTTGTTCTCGATCTCCGAGGCGTGTATGTATATGCAGCTCGTGGATCTCCTCGACCAAAACGAGCTTGCCCAGGTAAGAGCGTATGACGACCTGTACGACACGGTGAGGCATTCACTCGACGAGGCGCACATCGAAGGTCGGCTGAAGGCAGAGATTATCGCAAACCCGGACCGATTCGTAGAACTCGATGCCAACATGCCCGCGGCGCTGCTGGATCAGAAGTACGCTGGCAAAAAGCTTGTTTTGATCACCAATTCTGAGTGGGGGTTTGTTGCTCCAATGATGTCCTTCGTGTTCGACCGGTATCTGCCGGGGGACATGACGTGGAGCGACCTCTTTGACATCACGATCGTTGCCGCAAGGAAGCCGGACTTTTTCTCGGTTCGGATGCCAACGTTCGAGGTCGTGGACGAAAACGGGTTACTCAATACCCATGTCGGTCTTTTGAGGCCGGGTGGACGCTACGTAGGTGGAAATGCGGGACTGGTGGAGGAAAGCCTCGGCCTCACCGGTGATCAGATCATGTACGTCGGTGATCACATCTTCGCGGATGTCAATGTGTCCAAGAGCATTAATCGCTGGCGGACGGCACTCGTGATCCGCGAGTTGGAAGACGAGATCCGGGCGATTGAAGGGTTTCGGTCTTCGGAAAGACAACTCACTGAGCTCATGATCGAAAAAGAACGCCTCGAAGCGCGCTTCTCTGATGCCCGGGTCAGACTTCAGCGACTAACAAACGGGTACGCCGATACTGACGAGTCATCGCCCGAGAAACTCGAGACGTCGATGGCGAAGCTGCGAGCGAGGCTTGTTACTCTTGATGAGAGGATTGCGCCGCTGGCAAAGGCGTCCACGAGACTGCTCAATGAGAGCTGGGGGCCGCTGATGCGAACAGGCAAGGACAAGAGCCATCTCGCTCGTCAAATCGAGCGGTATGCGGACGTCTACACGTCAAGAGTCTCCAACTTCCTGCACCAGACGCCGTTCGTCTATCTCCGGGCACACCGCGGAAGCCTTCCTCACGACAAGCCCGACGAATTCGGCGCCTACATTTGAAGGTAATGCGCCAAAACGGTGTAGTGCATTAGAGACGGCGTCGCGCGTGTCGTAGTGTTACGCGTGAGGAGCGGCGTCACAAGCGAAAATGTACCGGCGCAGATGCGACCCTTCACTGTCGCGCTGATCAATCAATCAGAATGATGCTCTTGACACGAGCTCCATTGATAGCCAGCTCGCTTTGGACAGCCTCGCGGAAGACGACCGAGCTGCCCGCAGGCACATCTCTAATCACAGCATGCATGGCATCGACCCGTCGGTTCTTATCGTCAAACAAGGATATCTGCACTTGCGCCGCATTGACGGGCAAGGTGCCGTCGTTGTGAACGGTTCCGCTGACAAATCGTGCTCCTCCGGGAAGCAACTTGAAGTCCAGATCTTCCACCCGAAGGGCTGTCTTGGAATCATTCGTTCCACAACCGCCGGCGAGCGCGATCGATAGCACTAACAGGACTCCGGCAGATGCGGATCGCACTGACGTCAATCGAATACGCTCAGTCCAATCCATATTTGGCTGCTATCTCCTCCAGAGTATAGAGATCGTCTGCGGCGGCAACACCATTTCCATCGTCCTTTCTCACGACATGGTGCCCCAGCACAAGCACGTCCATGTGGGTACGGCGGAAGCAATTCAGGGCGTCCAGCGGTGTACAGACAATCGGCTCTCCACGGACGTTAAAGCTCGTGTTCACGAGCACTGGACATCCGGTGCGCCGCTCGAAGGCTTTTAAGAGATGAAAGAATTCGGGGTTTCGTACTTCGTCAACAGTTTGCAATCGGGCAGACCCGTCGACATGCGTGACCGCAGGGATGGGTGAATCGATCCCCGACAATCTCTCCAGCCCTTCCCCACTTATGCTCGCATTTCGCACGGGAGCGACCATGAGCATATACGGGCTTGTGTCGTCAAAATCGAAGTAGTCCGCCGCTTGATCTTCGGCCACGCTTGGGGCAAACGGTCTAAAGCTCTCGCGATACTTGATTTTGAGGTTGACCTTGCGCTGGACGTCGCGCCCTCTCGGGTCGGCGAGAATTGATCGGCCGCCAAGTGCTCTTGGGCCAAATTCCATTCGGCCCTGAAACCACCCAACCACATTGCCCTCATCAAGCAATTGCGCCACTACCTCGTATAGTTCAGCAGAACTGTACGTCCGGAATCGTACGTCCTCCGAATCAAGAAACTCCTCAACCTCATCGTCGGAAAATGACGGCCCTAGTCGACTTCCTTGCATCGAATCCCCTTCCGCTACCCGTCTATTGGCGCCTGAGTAATCGTAGTGGGCCATAAGGGCGGCTCCAAGCGCACCACCCGCGTCACCGGCCGCCGGCTGAATCCACAAGTCGGTGAACGGTCCCTCGCGCAAAAGCCTGCCATTGGCGACGCAATTCAACGCTACTCCGCCTGCAAGACAAAGCCGTGGCTCTTGCGTCTCCCGGTGAATGTGATGCGCCATCTTCATGATAGCCTCCTCGGTTACCTCCTGCACGGAGCGTGCGAGGTCCATCTCGCGCTGGGTGAGAGGAGACTCGGGATCCCGGGCCCGCCCTCCAAAAAGCTCGGCAAAACGTCTGCCCGTCATCGTAAGGCCTGCAGCATACGTGAAGAACTGCATGTTAAGGCGGAATGACCCATCCGGGCGGATATCGATCAGGTTGTCGCGGATCGCTTGTACGTAGGTAGGCTCACCATAGGGGGCCAGCCCCATCAGCTTGTACTCTCCGGAGTTCACGCGAAAGCCGCAGAAGTACGTGAACGCGCTATAGAGCAGTCCGAGCGAATGGGGAAAGTGAATCTCCTGACGGATCTCTATGTCAGCGTCCGCGCCCGTGCCCCACGAGGCCGTCGCCCATTCACCGACGCCATCCGTAGTCAGGAAGGCGGCGCTCGAGAACGGAGACGGAAAGAAGGCACTGGCTGCGTGACTTTCGTGATGTTCGGGGAAGAGGATCGTTCCGTCGAAGTCCAGTTCCCGCTCGAGGAGATCAGGTATCCATAGCTTCAGCTTGAGCCACAGCGGCATCGCCTTTGAGAAAGACCTGAGGCCACGCGGGGCGTAGGAGAGATAGGTCTCCAACAGCCGCTCAAACTTTAAAAACGGCTTGTCATAAAACGCGACGGCTTCCAGATCCGAAGCCCTGATTCCCGCGTGTGTCAGACAGAACGAAATTGCATTTCGCGGGAAGCCGGGGTCATGCTTCTGACGCGTGAACCGTTCCTCCTGCGCAGCTGCTACGATCTCGCCGTCGCGGAGTAGACACGCGGCGGAATCGTGATACCAACATGATATGCCAAGGATATAGCCCATGAGCGCCGAGGGGTCTCTACCCCACCGCCTCCAAGTCGGCTAGATTGCTTCTTAATCGCTTCAATTCCGCAACAGCATCCTTTTCCTTCTTGCGCTCCCGATCGACCACCTCGGCGGGGGCCTTGTCAACAAACTGCTTGTTCTGAAGCTTCATTTGGACCTTTCGCACGAAGTCCTCTTTCTGGTCGATCTCCTTCTGCAACCGCTCTCGCTCCACGTCGAGGTCAATCATTCCGGCAAGAGGCATATAGATCTCGTTGCGCCCAACCACAGCTGAGGCCGATGCACTGGGCTTGGAGACGTTGCTCCCATACTCAAGGCCGAGGAGTCTTGCGAGCTTCTCGAAATAGTCGGTGTGCGCAGCGATTGAATCGCGCAGCTCGATCAAGTCTGACGGAATGCTAATGATAGCTTTTATCTGTTTCGACGGAGCGACATTGTACTCGGCCCGAACATTCCGAATCGCCGATATCATCTCCTGAATGACCGAGAATGAACCGTAGGCATCCTCAGACATCTCCGCTGAATTCGCCGAAGGCCAGGATTGACCTATACACGCTGACCCCTCAGTGCGTGGCCTCAAGCGCTGCCACAACTCCTCCGTGATAAACGGCATGAACGGATGAAGCAGCAGCAGCATCTTCTCGAAGATCTCGACCGCAAGCGCAATTCGCTCTTCCTCCATCTGTTCACCGCGAGGCGGCTTGATCAGCTCGAGGTACCAGTCACAGAAATCTCTCCAAAAAACATCATATATGGCAGCAAGTGCTTCGTTGAGACGGTAGCGATCTACTGACTGGTCGACAGCGTCGATTGTGGTGTTGAGCCGGTGGAGCATCCACTGCTCCGCGAGATCAAGCTCTTCGAACGGTCTGCTTCGTTCATAGTGTTTGCCTTCCTCCATGAACTGAGCAAAAACATTGAATGCGTTCCAGATCTTGTTCGCGAAGTTTCGCCCCATCTCAAACTTAGTAGGATCCAGTTTGATGTCCTGACCCTGTGCGCACAGGATAGTGAGCGAATAACGGACGGCATCTCCACCGTACTCCTCGATCATCTCCAGCGGATCAATGCCGTTGCCAAGCGACTTGGACATCCACCTGCCCAACTTGTCCTTGATCATGCCCGTAATGAAGATGTCTCGATACGGCACCTCGCCCGTGAAGTAGAGACCGGCCATGATCATTCGCGCTATCCAGAAGAACAGGATGTCGTATCCCGAAACGAGCACGTCAGTGGGATAGAAGTAGGCCAGATCTTCCTTTGAGGTCTCATCTTCATCGGGCCAGCCTAGCGTTGCAAACGGCCACAGCCACGACGAAAACCAGGTATCGAGGACGTCCGCATCCTGAACCATCCCTTCCTCAGGCTGGTCGACCGCGACGACATAACCCCTGGTTTCGTCGATGTTGCCCGCTGCATCGACGTAGTACCAAACGGGAATCCTGTGCCCCCACCACAACTGCCGGCTGATGCACCAGTCCCGAATATTCTCCAGCCAGCGGAAGTATTCGTTTTCCCAACGCTTTGGATAAA
>JAHHLP010000579.1 GCA_018679295.1 Rhodothermia bacterium | reverse complement strand
GGCCAAGGCGGGCGACAAACGCGTGGCTGCCGAAGCCGATTTCTATCGGCGGGTCCTAGAAAGTCTCGACCAAGGGCAACCGGCGCGTCTATTCGAACCCCGTCCGGATGAAGAGGAGTGGATGGACGGCCTGTTTCTGCTGACGCGAAAGCCCGTACTTTATGCGGCGAACGTTGCCGAAGGCGACCTCCCGGACGGAAACGAGCACGTGACCACCGTTCGCGAAATTGCCGCTCAGGAAGACGCGGTTGTGATCGTGGTGTGCGCAGAGATCGAGGCTCAGATTGCCGAACTCGATGAAGACGAGCGAGACGCCTTTCTCGACGAGCTCGGACTTCACGAGGCCGGACTTGACCGACTCGTGCATGCCGCGTATGATCTGCTCGGGCTGATTACCTTCTTCACGTGTGGACCAAAGGAGGCGCGAGCGTGGACCATTCGCCGCGGGACGAGAGCACCAGCGGCTGCCGGAAACATCCACACCGACTTCGAGAAGGGCTTCATCCGGGCTGAAACGATCAAGTTCGAAGATTTCGACCGGCTTGGCTCCGAGGCGGCCGCTCGTGACGCCGGGCTGATGCGGTCCGAGGGAAAGGAATACGTCGTCCGAGACGGCGACGCTATCTTGTTCAGATTCAACGTATGAGCGAAACGATGGTGGACAAGATGCTGGTTGGTACGGGATGCCTGGTGGACTTCATAATGACCAAGAGGTACATGGCCGTTGCCGCCGTTGTGCTGCTAGCTGCTTGCGGGCAGGAAAAGCGGGAAGTGTCGCCGAGCGGGGAGCAGAGATCGGAATCGCCCGAACTCGTTTCGAAGGCCGATTCTCTCGCGCACCACCTCGTCGCGGCCCACGGCGGGCTTGTCGCATGGCCGGCGGTTCGGTACCTCCGATTCGATTTCGGATTTGAGACACCGGACACGACTGCAGTCAGGGCGCGGCACCTGTGGGATCGGCAGACCGGAGACTATCGCCTGGAGTGGTTTGCCGGAGCTGACACGACGTACACGGCGCTGTTCAACGTCAATACCCGTGACGGAGTCGTATTCGTCAACGGGAATCCAGCGGCAGCGGCGCGTGAAGCCCTACTCGAAACGGCGTACTCGCGCTTCGTGAATGACACGTACTGGTTGCTTGCACCACTGAAGGTGTTCGACGAAGGGGTCCAACGATCGATTGATCCGGACTCGTCGACGTCGGGTCGAGACGTGCTTGCGCTTTCGTTTGACGGGGTCGGACTAACGCCCGGCGATCGCTACTGGCTGTCGCCTGACTCGGCCGGCCTTCTCCAAAGGTGGTCGTACATTCTCGAAGGATGGAACGGCCGCCCGGCCTCCACTTTCGAGTGGATTGATTACCAATCTTTCGATACCCCGGCAGGCGTTGTCCGGCTCGCCACGCGAAAGAAACGCTTAGGTGGGTCGAGCGCGATCACAACGGCAAACATCAGCATGCCCGAATCCGTCGACCGACACGTGCTGGCCGATGTGACCGTTGCGATGGACTGAGTCGGCAGGCGGCTACTCGACCAGCAGAAACACCTGGTCGACCACGTGAACAACTCCGTTGGATGCGTCAACCGTAGCGAGAACCTTCGCGCCATTGACGAACGTGTCGCCGTCCTTGACCTCGACGTCGACATAGTGGCCCGTCGCCTGATACAGCTTCATGCCGTCCTTCAAGAGGTCGCCCTTGTACGTGCCGGGCGCGGCATGTGAGGTCACGATCTTCGCAAGCTTTGACTTGTTCTCCGGCTTCAGGAGATCGTCGACGGTACCGGCTGGCAGCTTGTCAAAAGCGTCGTTCGTCGGGGCGAAAACCGTCAGCGGCCCAGCGTTTACAAGAACGTTTTCCAGCTCGGCGGCCTCAACGGCTGCTACCAGTGTCGTGTGGTCCTCGGAACCGGCCGCTATTTGGAGGATGTTCGGTTTCGATGTTTCATCTACGACGTACGCCTGGCCCTGCTTGGCAGCCGGGGCGGACGCAGTATCGGCTTGCTGGGCGGGGCCGCACGACGTGATGACAAAGGCGGACAACGCGACAGCCAGCAGGGGAAGGTTGGTTCTTAGCATGACAAAACCCGTAGGGGCCCGTTTGTTGGGTTTCAGGTGTCGTCAGTAATTAAGAAAACGACAGCAAATCTCCCCCGTCAGAAGCGTGAATCTTATATGAGAGTCGAAAGTCCGAAATTGCCTCCTTTCTGGCTGAGCACCAGGAACGGAC
>JAHHLP010000288.1 GCA_018679295.1 Rhodothermia bacterium | reverse complement strand
GTTTATAGACGTCCTTGCGCTCATGGGCGACGCTTCCGACAACGTCCCCGGCGTGCCCGGAATTGGTGAGAAGACGGCAGTAAAGCTTGTAAAGGAATACGGAACGGTCGAGGACATTCTCGAACACGCGGAAGACATCAAGGGAAAGCGGGCAAGAGAGGGACTACTTGAGCACAGCGACGATGCGATCCTGAGCAAGAAGCTTGTTCGCATAAAGACGGATGTCGACATCGAGGTCGACTGGCATGTTCTGCGACGGCAGAAGCCTAGTGACGCGGCGGTAGGGCATCTGTTCAACCAGTTGGAGTTCAACACGCTTTACGAGCGGTACCGGAAGATCGCGGGTGCGCGTCCGGCGCCGTCCGGCAACGGCCAGGCCAGCCTCTTCGGAGGATCGGACGACGCCGAAGAAGTGGAAACGGTACTGGACCTCGATGAGCTGGATGCTTTTGAGGCTGAGAGAGTCGATTACCAGCTGGTCACCAGTCTCGAGAAGTTGAAGGAGGTGGTTGTCGAGCTGGAAAACGCTGACCGGTTCGCGTTCGACACGGAGACGACCGACATTCACGCGATGTGGGCATCGCTTGTGGGTGTCTCATTCAGCTTGGAAGAGGGCAGTGGCTGGTACGTGCCGACGCCCCTCCCCGACGGTACGTCCTCGGAAGAGGTTATCGAAATCCTGAAGCCCGTTCTTGCCGGCGATGCCATCAAGATCGGTCAGAACGTCAAGTATGATATCGTCGTTCTGGAGCGGCACGGCATGGAGGTGTCCGGGCCATTTTTCGACACGATGGTGGCGCATTATCTGATAGCGCCCGAGCAGGCGCACAACCTCGATGCGCTTGCTCGCAGCTACCTCAACTACCGCACTATCCCGATCACGGACCTGATAGGAACCGGTCGTGGCAAGAAGTCGATGCGCGACGTGCCGCCGGCGGAGGTCGCTCCGTATGCGTGTGAAGACGCCGATGTTGCCAACCGGCTCGCCGAGATACTGGAGGACAAACTGGATGAAGAGGGGCTTCTCGAGATCTCATCCAGCATGGAGTTCCCCCTGATCAGCGTACTGGCAGGAATGGAGATGGAGGGTATTCGACTAGACGTCGATGTGCTCGCGGGGATCTCGGAGCAGATGGGCGCAGAGATCGAGGATCTCGAGACGCAGATATATGAGACAGCAGGAGGAGAGTTCAACATTGGATCACCGGCTCAGCTCGGAGAAATCCTGTTTGACCGATTGAAGCTTCCGGTCATCGCGAAGACGGGTAAAGGGAAGCCCTCCACGAGGGAGAACGTGCTGCAGCAACTCGCCACCGAGCACGAGCTACCGGCGCTGATTCTCGATTGGCGCGAGTTGTCCAAACTCAAGAACACGTACGTAGACACCCTGCCTGAACTCGTTCATCCGGAGACCGGTCGGGTGCACACCGAGTTCAATCAGACGGTGGCTGCCACTGGCAGGCTTAGTTCGACGAATCCCAACCTGCAGAACATCCCTATCCGGTCCCGGCGTGGCCGCGAGGTGCGCCGAGCGTTCGTTGCGGAGTCCGGAATGGTCTTGATGGCAGCGGACTACGTGCAGATTGAGCTGAGAATCCTTGCGTCGATGAGCGGTGACGAAGCACTGATCAAGGCTTTCCGTGACGGCGAGGACATCCACACGTCAACCGCTGCCAGGGTTTTTGGAGTTGATCCCGACATGGTAACCAGGGAGCAGCGCTCGAAGGCGAAAGAGGTCAACTACGGCATTCCCTACGGCATATCACCGTACGGTCTCGCACAGCGACTGCGGTGCCCGGTATCCGAAGCGCAGGAGCTGATCGGAGAGTATCACAAGTCATTCCCCGCCGTGTCTCGTTTCCTGACGGATCAGGTCGACAAGGCTCGCCAATTCGGCTATGCGCAAACACTTCTCGGGCGTCGTCGCTTCGTCCGCGCTATCAATGCGCGAAACCGTAACGAGCGGTCTGCAGCGGAACGCATCGCCGTCAACATGCCCATACAGGGAACGCAGGCGGACATGATAAAGGTAGCCATGATCCGCATCAGCGAAGACCTTGAAGCCACCGACCCCAAGGTTCGCATGTTGCTCCAGGTGCACGACGAACTCGTCTTTGAGCTTCCGCCGAACCGGGTTGACGACACCTCCGAGCTTGTTCGACGTCACATGACGGAGGCGTTGCCGCTCGAACTTCCGATCGAGGTCGACATTAACGTAGCTGACAACTGGCTGGACGCTCATTAGGACCGCACAAACCCCCATCTGGATGCCCGTCGATCACCCCGAGTTTGATTTTGTAGAGGAGTCGGAAGGAATCAGTGAATACAGGCTGAAGTCTAACGACCTTCAAGTCTTGCTATTGACTGACAACTCGGCTCCCGTTGCGACCTTCATGGTTACGTATCGGGTTGGCAGTCGTAATGAGACCGGCGGGTTGACCGGGGCTACGCATTTCCTCGAGCATCTGATGTTCAAGGGGTCGCGGCGGTTTAACAAGGACAACGGCAAGACGGTCTTCAACG
>JAHHLP010000297.1 GCA_018679295.1 Rhodothermia bacterium | reverse complement strand
TTTGTCGTTCAAGTTGATCCACCGCGGGGCGTCGACACAGGCTCGGGGCATGTCGGCGATGCCACGTCGATTAGGCCTTCGGGTAAGACAACAAACCGCTTTGGCGGCAACTTGCAATAGGAGGGGTGCCGGAGTGGTCGAACGGGGCGGTCTCGAAAACCGTTGTACCCCTCGCGGGTACCGTGGGTTCGAATCCCACCCCCTCCGCAAGGCCTTCGGTCTCTGACCGAGGGCCTTTGCTGTGTGGAGCCCCCGCTGTTTGGGATGGGCTTTCTGGGCGTTTGTGGGATGTCCCGGCATTGCTACCTGCAGCATTCCCCGTGTCGCGGAAGTCGACGCCCGCGAACCTCTTCAGCCCGCGTCCGTTGTACGGACCGACGCTGCGCTACCCCACATCCCACAGCGCCTGTTGGCCCCATCTATCGCATCGTTTTCCGGCTCCCGTAAACGTCGAATCAGGCGACTGGTATCGGTTGCCGCCTGGCTGGTCTCCGTCGTTGCATCCGTTCAGGCGCAGGTCTACTCCGTCGACGTGCGGCCACCGGAGGTGTCCTACCGAGTGATCCAGACGGATCACTTCGACCTGATCTATCAGTCGGGTTACAAGCTCGAAGCGATACAAACCGGAGAGGTTCTGGAGTCGTCTCTCGCTCGTTCGCGTGAGCTTCTGGGGACGCGGCGGAAGATCAAGATCCCGGTCGTGTTAAACGCCTTCAACGATCGATCGAACGGATTCGTGACACCGCTTCCGTTCAAAATGGAAATCGAGATCCCTTCATTGAAAGGGAATCGTCTGTCTCCGCGCCACCCCTCCTGGCTCGACGCGGTGGCCCGGCACGAACTCGTTCACGCTGTGCACGCGGAGTTCGACGGCGGCTTCGGATTTCTTGGCCTCGTCCGTCTCTTCTCGCCCGACCTTTCCCGCATGATGAACCTCATGGTGCCGGCCGGAATGGCCGAGGGCGTGGCCGTGTTTTTGGAGTCGGAAGGCCCCGGGCGCCCGGGAAGGCTCAACCACTCCCTGTTCCAGATGCAGTTTCGGGCGGCGATGATGGCGGACCGGCCGTGGTCGCTTGCCCAGATGCTTGAGCCTCCACGCTACGCGATACCCGGTGATCGATTCTATCATGGAGGTTCGTACCTCTACTCCTACCTATTTGACTACGATGCGGGCGACACCTTCCGGCGAACACAGAGGTTCCATAATCGATTCCCGTTTCTGGGGTACGGGGTAAGCCTGTGGGCGGGGGCGCGAAAGTCACCGTGGGCACTTGCGAGAGATTTTCGACTCGACTCACGGCAGGTCGAACTGGAGCGACAGCTCCGTCTCGGCGATGTGACGGAGCCGACGACTGTGTCGACTGCTGAGGGACTCGTTCATCGTCGTCCGCTATGGCTCAATGACCACGAGGTGATTGCTTATCTGTCGGGATACCACACCGTTCAGGGGTTCTACCGGATCGATGTCGACACCGGCGGAAAGAAGCGGGTCTCGGCAGAGAGAATTACCGAGGATGTGCATTTCAGGCTCTCTGCTGATCGAAAGGTCATTGTTTTCTCCCGCTATGTCCGTGATCCGCTTGTTGCCAGCGAACGCATCGCCGAGGTCTTTCGGTTGAGGATAGGAGGCGGGTCATCCAGCAGGCTTTCGCGACGCGGCCGTATCACCGCCGTCGCGGAGAGCCCCCGGGGAGAAGTCTGGGGTGTTGTCGATTCAGGTACCTATTCGCGTCTGGCGAGGCTGTCCGGAACGATCGAACTCCCAGCGGTAGCGTTGCCGCCACGCGTGAACATCAAGAGCCTTGAATGGTCTCCAACAGGCGATACTCTGGCTGCCCTTGTGAATAGAGATGCTGTGCAGGGGATCTACCTCATCTATCCCGATGGAGACGTGTGGGCTGCCAAACCGGTCGTGGAATGGGCGTCTGGCTCGGTCCTGGACTTTAGCTGGCTTCCCGACGGTCGTGGCTTGCTCTTCACATCCGATCTCTCCGGATCCGCGAATCTGTATGCCCTGTCATTGGACGACAATACCGTCGTCCGCCTTACTAACGCCAGATACGGCTCGTTTGAGGGATCGGTATCGCCTGATGGTTCGCGCATTGCCCTCATCGACTATCAGCATGAGCAATGGAACCTGGCTACGATGCCGTTCGATTTCTCGGCAGGAGAACGAATTGCGCCGGCTCCGTACACGCATTCGGTTGACTCGATTGAGGCAGTTCCGGATGAGTTTGAATCGGAGGTTGTTTCGCGGCCTTATCGACCGCTTAGATACCTGAGTCCCCGGCAGGTCTTTCCGATCATCGACTATACGGTGACGGACACGTCGCCGGAGGATGTAGATCTTGGGATCGGAGTCGGTGCCGCGATTGCGGGAGCGGATCCACTGCAACGGTGGTCCTACTCGGCAGTGGGATGGTATCAGGCGGAGAAACTTTGGGGTCAATTCACTCTCCGGTCAGGAGCGTCCGTTGTCCGGCCGGCCGTCGGTGTATTTCGAACGCCGTCGACGCGCATCGTGCGGACTTCGGAAGGGATCAGGCGTGTCGGGAAGGAGGAGGAGGGTGCTGCCTTCGGCCTCGCGCTGCCTGTGACGCTGTCATCGAACGTCTACAGTTCATCCGTGTCGTTCGGGATCGCCGGTCAATACAGCCGGGCCCGATTCTTCGGTCGCGACGGCCAACCACTAACCACTTATGATGAACGCGCGACCGTTTCTCCCACCTTGACGGCTCAGTTCGGGACGCACGCAAGCCTCCGCGATATACGATTCCGGCGAGGGCTCACGTTCGGCGGCACCCTGTTGCACGACGTTTGGAGTAGCACGAAGTCGCGGACCGGGACGTTGGCGGAGGCGCGCCTGTTCTTTCCATCGATACCCGGTTCTGGCGGCTCGTTCAGTATCGTCGCGGGATACCTTTGGCAGAGTGAAGCGGCCATCTACAACCTGGACTTCTTCCTTCCACGCGGCCTTGAGGACTCGTTTGTGCCTCGGGGAGGGAGGGTGAAGTATGGATTGGATCTGCTTCAGCCGCTTTTCTACGTCGATGACGGATTCTTCCTGCTGCCAATTTTCTTGAAATCGATCTATGCCTACGGCTTTGCCGAATCCGTGAAGTCCAGCGAAAACCTTTCATTCGATATTGACTCCGTTGGTGGGGGGCTCGGATTCCAGTTTCGGGTCTTCTATCTCCTGAATTTTGATCTGCGATTCGGAGCCGCCTACCTGCCTGACTCAGATTCGTATGAAATGGTGTTCCGATAGGGGCGCTCCAAATCAGTGCGCGTCGGCTCTCCGATCTCGGGAATTACGAAACCATTGTGGTCTGCCGATGAATTCATTGAGGGCTGACGAACCGTACATGCTACGAGATGTTGAACCCCTCGTAAAATGAAGGTTAGTTCATGGAGCGATTGAAGTGTAAAGCGTGCGGTTCCGAAGCCATGGTGCCTCTCGACGTCGTAGTAGAGGCTGACGAGCTCGAAGAGCTGCTAGGCGGTGAGGACACAGAATCCCGGTTCTTCACGTGTCATGTGTGCGGCGACAACTGGCTGTCTGTGAAGGCAGAGCCCGATAGTGGCGACTGCCAGATCACGTTCATACATCAGATGGGCATGAGCCCGATACTCAAGCGCGTCGCCCACATGCAGACGCACGTGATTCTGAAGGAGAATACGGTCGACCACTGGGAGTACTTCCTCGACGACGACCAAGTCGATGAAGACGAGTGGTACAGCAAGCTCAAGAAGCGTCGCAAGACCCTCAAGTCCATTTGCACGAACTGATCTGACCCCTGTAGACCATTGCCGGCTTCTACGGCTTCGGCGGCAGCAAAGACATCACCGGGTGAGGCAAGCCAGGTCTGGACCCACTTTATCGTCGTAGCGAGTCACGACTTCCCGGACGTGTTGACGACGATTTGGAATCCGACGTCACGTATCCGATTTCCCTGCACCTCATCCAGGCCTGATCCAACTGTCCTGGCGCCGTATCGCGAGGTCGACGAGTATTTCATCTGGACTAGTACGGCATGAGCAACGGTGGCTGAAAGAAGCACGTACCAGCGCTCACCCGAACCGGTGTAGCTGACTGCGCCGAATCCGAAGCGCATGGACGGCTCATACGCATAAATCCTTGTTGCTGCGGATGGTGACTCGAAAAGCGCCACTCCTGTCGAAAGCTGAAGCCGACGGTGGCGAACGCGGGCACCGACCGAAAGCAGCGTGCCAACAGCTGAGGAAAGCTCTTGCCCACGTGCCCGTCGGAGGTCGGAGGCCAGAAGCACACCCAATCGAGGGTCGAGCCACCAGCTGGAGGATAACGAAAGCACCGTCCGCGTAATGCGTTCGGCTGATCTTATGCTTCTTCCAACACTATCGACCGTAGTTGCGCCGGAATCCTTTGAGACCTGGGAGATCTTGATGGAGTGGGCCGACCGCTTCGTCTTTCTTGTTAGCCGGAGCCCGACTTCGCGTCCTCCTGATGGCCGCCACAGGTTGAATCGTAGCCATGGGTGTCGCCAGAGATCAGCATATATAGTCACCGCTAAACCACGAGCGGGTCGTGACCTGACCCCGAAGGAGATTCCCTGTTCGCCCGCGGAAGGTCCCGACGCCCGGCTGAGTGGCGCGCCTGCGAGACTGCCGGATGATCTGCTCAGGATTCGGACGTAAGTCCAGACACGATAGGAACCGCCGGGGCTCACTTCGCAAAAACAGGCGCTCGAAAACGAGTCAAGTGTGAGTTTCGACTGGGCTGGCCAGATTGCTTCCGCAGTGCAACGGGTCCGGCCGGAATGCCACGAAAGATCGACCCCGAGGGTGCTCTGCGACTGCCCCGCGAAGGCGAACAGTTGATCGGGACGATCAACACGAGAGACCGCCTTGTCGAATGAAGTGTTCTGGGCTGAAAGGCCTATGTCGATACGGTCTCCCGTAACACCAACCCTGACGGCCACGAATCGTAGACCAAGTAGGTTTCGTCTTTCAAGCTCCGCGTCCGTTCGGTGGTTTCGGTCGGACGAACTCATCACCAGGATGGAGTCGCCGGCGGTCGTGATTTCATGTCGAGCGTCTCGGCGTCCGCGCGATGCGATCGTTGCCACTTCGATTGGCCCGGTTTCGAGTCGAACCGCGACTCCTCGACCGCTCGAAGAACTGCCGGTTCCTGAGTAGCCGCGCGGAGGACTGTACGAAGCGGCGCGCGAGGGACGCTCGAATGAGGCAAAGCCATTTGCTCCTGCCGCCAGACCCATCCGACTCGAGTACCGAATGTCGCCGATCACGATGCTGCGGAGGATTCTACCCCCCGGCTTGACCTCGACTGACCAGGAAATGAGGTCCGCGCCAAACCTGCGACCGGACGGTCGCCATTGCCATGGCTCGCCTCGATCATGGTCTGCGGTTGCGGTTGCAACGAAAGACTCGGTCTCAGCGGCGAAACGAGTTGTCCATCCAATCGGTCCTCCGAGATAGCGTGTGACAGAGTCTGACGCACTGCGGGAAAACCCCTTTCCTTCATCCAGTCTGCCCTGCATCATGTGGCTCAACCGTAGCTGAAGAGGGTTCCGGTGCGAGGTGGGCATGTGTTCGACGAAAACGAATGGCGCTACCAGTTCAGCGTCGTTGCCGGAGATTCCAAAAACCGTTGTCAAAGAATCGGTGGATGCGAAGTCGCCATACCGTTGTCGGTGGCTGACGATGAGCCGAGCTAGCGGAGGGGTTACCCCCGGGATCCGAACGAGCTGGTCTACTGTAGCCGCATTCAGATCCAATGGCTGGTCAAGCAGGATCGCGACCGCATCGTCGTCTGTATTGACCTCACTTTCAGGATCCGCGGACTGAATCAAGGACCTTCGGAGCATCTCCTGCGCATGGCGCGTCGCATCTTGCGCGTCGCCGACTCGCACTACCGCCAACGACGTCATAATCATTATCGTGACAAACACATAGTTTGTCGATGACGCCATAGGGAGAATGGGTGGACAGGGTCGTGTGCGCTTGCTGCTCAGGGTAGTGGTTCTAGACTTCAATTCTCATGGAGATGGCTCTCGACCACCCCAGTGTTGCGTGGCGGTTGGCAGCCAGGTCGAGTCGCGCAATGCCGGTATCGATACCTACGCCGAGCGATAGAGCTTCGGGAGCGACTGACATTCCTCCACGCAGCGCGAGAACCGGGACCGGAAGTATTTCTATGCCTCCACGCACCGACACGGGAAAGCGTGCATCCTTCAGGGCGTCTACCACGATCGCCAGTTGGTGCGTAGGGCGCAGTGAAGCACCAACGATGAGCAGTCGCCCCTCTTCGAGGTAGTCC
>JAHHLP010000172.1 GCA_018679295.1 Rhodothermia bacterium | reverse complement strand
AGCTGCCGGAGATACTGCTCTCGCGTAATTTCAACGGCACCAAAACGTTCAAGATGCGCCGTAAGATACTGCGTATCCAATAAGACGAATCCCGAAACGAGGAGTCGACCGATCAAATCAGCAAGGGCAACCTTGGAAGCGTTCGGTACATCGTGATACATCGACTCGCCGAAGAATGCTCCTCCGATTGCGACACCGTAAAGCCCTCCTACGAGCTGCTCATCACACCAGGTTTCGACCGAATGCGCCACACCCCGTTCGTGTAGAGCGAGATAGAGCTCGATGAGCCGGTCCGAAATCCAGGTTTCCTCACGCGATGCGCACTTCTTGATGACCGCTTCAAACTTCTGATCAGTGGTCGTAACGAATTTTCCCTTGCGAACCACTCTCCGAACGGACTTCGGTACGCGATACGCCGTCAGCGGGATTACGGCACGCGGGTCCGGTGAAAACCAAAATATCGATTCCGGTTCGCTCGGGTCAGCCATTGGGAACACGCCGCCCCTGTATGCACTGATCACCAGGTCCGGAGAGATGAATTGGCTCATTTAATGACAACCGGGGGGATCGCCACCCATTACAGTTTTTCCAGATCGTATTTTGATCGACGTCAGACAACCCAACGGATGAGCTATGGCAAAGACGGACCGCCGGTTCCGCGTCCGGATCAATGATCAAGAGGTCGACCTTACACTTGGAGAAGAGTACGTCGAGATCGAAGGTCGCAAAACTCCGTATTCGCTGACCGAGGTCTCGGAGGGATGGTATCACCTCCTTCTAGACAAACAAAGTCATTCAATACATATTTCGGATTCCGTGGAGTCCGGGAAGGAGTCCGTAGCTGCTGTCAACGGCAAACCGGCTCGCGTTCAGGTTTGGACAGACCGAGACCTTCTGCTAGAGCAGGCCGGCATGAGCGTGGGCGACGATACGACCGAGAAGGTCGTACGTGCACCGATGCCCGGGCTGGTTCTGGAAACGTTGGTCGAAGCCGGCGGCTCTGTTAGTAGGGGTGACGGTCTGCTCGTTCTCGAGGCCATGAAGATGGAGAACGAAATCCGCGCTTCCACGGATGGAGTTGTCAAAGCCATTCACGTCTCCGCGGGCGACGCCGTGACGAAGAACGACGTCTTGGTCGAACTCGAGTAGCTAAGATGGAATCCGATCTGACATTGGTTACCGGCGCGACGGGCCTTCTCGGTTCGGAGGTCGTCAAGCTACTCATAGACAGAGGTCATACGGTCCGCATTCTGAGGCGCGAGCATTCCAAGCTGGATCTTCTCAAACCCGTCGTCGACCAGATCGATCACGTGATCGGTGATGTGACGGACCGCGCAGCCGTGGAAGAGGCGGTGCGCGGTGCCCGATATGTCTATCACGTTGCTGCCCGAATTGGATATGGGACCCGCGGCGAAGAAAAGGAGATCATGCGCGTCAACGCTCAGGGGACGGCAATCGTTGTGGACGCCGCACTGCACGAAGGGATTGAACGGTTGACCCACACGTCGAGTATTGCGGCGCTTGGAAAACCGGCAAATCCGCAAGGCCTGATTACAGAACAAACAGAGTGGAAGGAATCTCCCGTCAACTCGATTTATGGTCGCTCCAAATGGATGGCAGAGCTGGAGGTGTACCGCGGCATCGCTGAAGGGCTCGATGCGGTGATCGTAAACCCGTCACTGATATTTGGTACCGGACGCGAAGGTGAGAACACACGTGAGGTTCTGGACCGGGTTCGTCACGGAAAGCTCCCGGGAATTCCGCAGGGAGGCAACATGGTTGTTGATGCCATTGATGTTGCGGAAGGCCACCTCAAGGCCATGAGCGCAGGCCGCACGGGCGAGAAGTATATCCTTGGAAGCGAAAACCTGTCGTGGCGAGAAATCATACAGACAATCGCTGACGTGTTTGGCGTGGACGCACCAACCCGGACAATCCCTCCCGGGCTTGCAATCATGGCAGCGGGCGTCATAGAACTGGCAGGTCAGATCCTTGGATTCCGGCCGCTCATCACCCGCAGCAATATCAGGCAGTCGTCCCGAATATATCGCTATGACAACTCCAAATCGAAAAGCGAACTCGGTTGCACGTACCGCTCATTCCGAGAAACGGTGGAGCGAATCGCCGCAGATCTTCGGTGACGACTGAACCGGCGCCGTGTCGGATAAGCCAACGACAATGTGTGTGGCCTGGGACTAAGCCGTCACGCTGAGGGAAAACAGCCAAGACCGTCCCGGCCCTGGGATTCTCATGTCGTTCTCGCGATTGAAAAGACCGGGCTGCGGCTCAAACGAGGTATTGAAGAGATTGTAGACCCCGACCCGAAGACCCACATTGGCTCGGAGAGGGAGACCCAGCCACCAATGGAAGATCAAGTAGCCGTCTCCCGAAAGTTCTTCACGCCTTTCAGCTACCCGATTTGTTCTTAGCGCAAATTCAGATGACACCTCCAGAAGCAGTCTCTCGCCGGGCGACGATGCGGTGAAGTCAAAACGCCCCGAGAAAGGCGGTATTCCGGGCACCGCTTCGTCCAACTCGAGGTCAGTCGCTCGGGTATAATCCAAGTGCCCGGAAACGGACACAAAGGGTATAGGCGTGTACGAGGCGGCAAGTTCATAACCCCAAAAGGTAGCCGATCCATTGCCATACACCCACTCTTTTACTCCCGGCGCTACGGGGACATCTACAGGTCGTGGGGCAATGAAATCACGTATCAC
>JAHHLP010000422.1 GCA_018679295.1 Rhodothermia bacterium | reverse complement strand
AGAATGGAGACTCTTAATCTCCCGGGCTTCGCGACGTGGTTGAGGGTCCAGTGGGAGGAAGAGATAGTCCACGCCATGAAGTTTGTCGACTTCATGATTCAGCGTGACGAAGAGGTGGCACTACAAGCCATACCCAAACCAAAGCTGACCTTTTCAACCGCGCTTGAGGCGTTCAAATCCGTGCTCGAGCACGAGCAGTACATCACCGATCGGATACACAAGCTGTATTCACTCGCGGTCAAAGAGAACGACTACGCCTTGCAGACGCTGCTCCAGTGGTTTATTGACGAGCAGGTAGAAGAAGAGGAGAATGCGCGGGCGGCGATCGACAGCCTGCAATTGGTTGGCGAGTCCGGCCCCGGACTCTTCATGCTTGATCGAGAAATGGGTGTGCGGCAGGCGCCCGATGACGGTGGTGCGTAGGCTCGGCTGCAGCCGGGTCCGGTCTGGCATGATTGCCGGCGCACGCCGCTATGCGCTGACCTTCCGATACTGCTTCACCGCCAGAGACAGAATTAAGGTTGCATAGACCGTCAGCGCCCAGAACTCGACTGATACGGCGCCGAATCCGGCCCCCTTTAGCATTACCCGCCGCATGATCTTTATGAAGTATGCTACCGGGTTGGCCAGCGTAACTCGCTGAGCCCACTCCGGCATGCTTTCAATGGGAGTGAACAGGCCGCTCATCAGGATGAACACCACCATGAAGAACCACGCGAGAAACATGGCCTGCTGCTGCGTGTGGGTGAAGGTGGAAATCCACAATCCGAACCCCAGCATGACGAGTAGGTAGACGGTCGCGAGCGCAAAGATCAGAGACAGGCTTCCGAGAATAGGTACATCAAAAAGAACCCGCGCGATTACCAGCCCGAATGCAAGCTCTGCGAGTGCAATGATTAGCAAGGGAAGCAGCTTGCCCACAATAAACTGATAGCGCTTCAGGGGCGTCACGTTTAGCTGTTCGATGGTGCCAATCTCCTTCTCCCTGACCACATTCATCGCCGAAAGGAACGTGCCGATCATGGTCACCAGGATCACGAGAATACCAGGAACCATGTAAGTCTGGTAGTTGAGATTCGGGTTGTACCAGTTTGCCGGAATGACCGCGATCCGTCGGCTCACCTCTGATTCGGCGGCAAGGTGTACCCGGTCTATGGCTACGTGTCGCGAGATGTCGGATATGATGGTGCTTGCATAAGAGTTGGCAACGCCGGCTGTGGCACCATCCTGGGCGTCGAAGATCAACTGAATCGTAGCAGGCTCGACTGTCCGCAGGTCACGTTCGAAGTGCTTTGGGATCACGAGCTGCATGTCTGCCTCGCCCGTGAGAAGTTCCTCACCCGTGTCGCGCCCGTCGACGGAATAGGACGACATAGCGAAGTAACCGGAAGCCTCCATCTTGTCAATCAACTGTCGCGACGATAGCGAATTGTCACGATCGACCACGCTCATCTCAATCTGCTTGATCTCAAACGTAGCGGCGTTCCCGAGAATGATCAGCTGTACTACCGGCATCACGAATATGATGGGAAGCATTGCCCTATTCCTGAAGATCTGCAGGAACTCTTTCTGTAGTATGAAAAGCAGCGTTCGCACTATAGCCGGCGATCTATCCCTTGCATGGAGTTGAGCGGTCAGTCGATCAGGTTATTCGAGTCGGGTCTTGAAGCTGCGCGCGCTGGCGGTCATCAGAATGAGGGTCATCCCTGCCAACACGAGAGTCTCTTTCCAGAAATACTCGATTCCGATACCCTTGAGCATGATGTCCCGGATGATGATGAGAAACCATTTGGCCGGTACGATATGCGTAAAGAGCTGCAAGGCTACCGGCATGCTGGATATTGGAAATATGAAGCCGGACAGGATCACAGTCGGAAGCAGCAAACCCGCCAGCGATACCATCGTGGCGGTCTGCTGGGAATTGCTTCTTGAAGAGATAAGAATGCCAAGGGACAGCGCGCACAGAATGAACAGTAGACATTCGGCGAGGAGGAGTGGCACACTTCCGCGAACTGGAACGTCGAATACGAGCCGCGCGAGCACGAGGATTGTAACCACATTGACGAACGACAGGACGAAGTAGGGAAGCACCTTGCCCACGATGATGTGAATGGGCTTTAGCGGTGAAACGAGCAGAACCTCCATCGTCCCCAGTTCTTTCTCGCGCGTAATTGTGATTGACGTCATCAACGCGCACACGAGCATGAGTATGAGCGCGATCAATCCCGGAACAAACAGGTTGACGCTCTTCAGCTCGGGGTTGAATCGCATACGTGACTCGGTCACAATCCGAAGAGCCGTCGAACCCAGATGGTCGCGCTGGTAATGGGCGATGATAGATGCCGTATATGCCTGCATCGACTTGGCGGTGTTGGGATCCGTCGCGTCCGTGACAATGCGGATGTCCGCCACGCCGTCATGTGCGAGTCGTGAAGCAAACCCCGGCTCAAACACCACAGCTTCCTTGATCAAGCCTCGCTGGAACGCTTCGCGAATGTCGCGCTCGGACGGCAGCTGCCCGATCACGTTGAAGTAGCTGGAGGCCCGAATCCGCTCTTTGATTTGACGGGTCACGTGGTCGTTGGTCGAATCCACGAAGGCGATGTTGATGTCCTGGATCTCGTTTCGAACGGCGTAGCCGAAAAGCACGAGCTGGATCACGGGCATGCCGAACAGAATCAGGAGCGTCCGATAGTCGCGGAAGATGTGAAAGAACTCCTTGATGACGAAACCGCGGAAGCTCTTCATGCCTGCACCGGTCTTGCAAGTCGTACAAAGAGCTCATCGACGGACGCCACGTCGAAGGATTTTTTGAGATCCGCCGGCTGGCCTATCGCTTCAATCCGCCCATCGACCATGATGGAAATGCGATCGCAATACTCAGCCTCATCCATGTAGTGCGTCGTCACGAACACGGTGATGCCACGGGCGGCCGTTTCATAGATCATGTCCCAGAACTGGCGCCGAGTAATCGGATCGACGCCGCCCGTCGGTTCGTCAAGAAAAACAATGCGTGGCTCGTGCAAAAGCGCGACCGAGAACGCAAGCTTTTGCCGCCAGCCCAGTGGCAGCGAGCGAATCCTGTCGTCTCGGGCATGGCCAAGGTCGAGTCGTTCGAGAAGGTCGTCTCTCCTTGTTGAGATCTGTCGTGCGGACAATCCGTAGATCCCGCCGTAGAAGCGTATGTTTTCGGCGACGGTGAGATCTTCGTATAAGGAAAACCGCTGGCTCATATAGCCGATGCTCTTCTTGATCTTCTCCGGCTGGCTATAGACATCGAAGCCTGCAACGGTGGCGTCGCCGGATGTTGGAGAAAGCAGTCCTGTCAGCATTTTGATAGCCGTCGTCTTGCCGGCGCCGTTTGCACCGAGGAAGCCAAGGATTTCGCCTGCTTCAACGTTGAAGGAGATGGCATCCACGGCGACAAAGTCGCCGAACTTCCGAGTCAGTCTCTGTGCTTCAATGATCTTCATGGGATCCCGACTCGTGCCTATTCATCCATGAGCGCCATGAATGCATCCTCCACTCCAGCCCCGATCGGTCTAACTGCGACGTCGGTGAGGCCTGACTTCTGAAGGAAATCGACCAGCATCGACGGCTCTACCTCGTTTCTCCTGTCTGTGTAGTGAACAGATTCCCCGAAGGCGTATACCGAGTTTGCGAACGGATATCCGCGCAACGTCGTCAGCAGTCGATACCGATCCTGCGCGGTTATTCCGAAGAGCGGCCGGTCAAACGAGTTCTCGATGTTGGCGGGTGTATCGACCTGCATCAGGGTGCCGTTCTGGATGAGGCCGACACGATCACAAAGCCGTGCCTCGTCCATGTAGGGCGTCGAAACCAGGATCGAAATCCCTGCGGACTTCAGCCGGAGCAGCATGTCCCAGAACTCTCGTCGTGACACGGCATCGACACCGGTCGTCGGCTCATCGAGAAGGAGGACGGTCGGCCGGTGAATCAAAGCGCATGAGAGGGCAAGCTTCTGCTTCATGCCGCCCGACAGCTTTCCGGCCTTTCGGTCACGGAAAGGTTCGATCTGGACGTAGATGTCCCTGATCAGATCGTAATTCTCCTCCACAGTCGTTCCGAAGACGGATGCGAAGAACGATAGATTCTCGGCGACCGTGAGGTCCTGATAGAGCGAGAACCTGCCCGGCATGTAGCCGATGCGCTTGCGTAGCTCTCGGTAGTCGCGCACCACGTGCAGCCCGTCTACGAATGCCTCGCCCGCATCCGGAACCAGGAGCGTTGTCAGGATCCGGAAGAGCGTCGTCTTGCCGGACCCGTCGGGACCGATAAAACCGAACAACTCGCCGCGCTCGACCGAGAACGAGACATCTGCAAGGGCCCGAGTAGCCTTGAAGGCCTTGCTTAGCTCGGTGGCAACGACTGAAGCGTTGGCGCTCATGGGTTGGCACCGTTTGCCGTCGAGGATGCGTCGCCGAGCCAAACCTCTCCGGGCATGCCGACCTTCAGGACTCCGTCGGCATTCCGGACGCGCACCTTGAACGCATAGACGAGATTGACGCGCTCCTCCTTGGTCTGGATCAGTTTCGGAGTGAACTCCGCCTCGTCGGCAATCCAGGTGATCTCACCTTGGAACGATTGGTTCGCGCTGCGACTCTCATCGATCTGCACCTCTACCTCTTGCCCGAGCCGAATATGGGGCAGCTGCGCTCCACTGACGTATGCGCGCAATTCCATCGTGGACAGGTCCGCCACCTTGTAGAGGGGTTTTCCGGGCGTCACCAACTCGTGCCGTTCCACGAACTTCGTTAGGACCGTCCCTCTGACGGGGTTCGTGATGATCGAGCGGTCAATCTGATCGTCGACCTGTGCAATCTGCGCGTTGAGAGCCTCGATCTCCGAGCGGACGGACGCGCGCTGGGCTCTCGCCTGCTCAATGCGCCTGTTGATGACGGCGATTTCGCCCTCGACGCCGTCCAGTTGCTTCGTCGTCGCCGCCTGGTCACGGAGTAGACGCTCCACTCGATCGCGCTCGGTCTGCGCCACCCTTCGTTGCTCTTCCAGTACGTTGGTCTGCGCAGCAATCTCGCCGAGCTTGGATCCGACGGCGCGGCGGCTCGCGTGAAGCTGTGATTTCTGCAGGGACAGCTGTACGGTATCAATTATCCCGACGACGACGTCTTCCTCGACCCGCATACCCTCGTCGATGCCGAACTCGATGAGCCGTCCCGGAGTCTCGGCGGAAATCAAGACTTCCGTTGCCTCAAAATTTCCGTACGCGTCCGCGCGCTGGTCGTTGTTGGAGCAGCCGGCTATCGCCAGGAAAAGGACGAGGGCTGCCGTCCTTTTTGTCGCTATGCGTGCCGACCCCCTGCAGGATCTGGCCGACGTATTGTTGTCCATTCCTATCTACCGATGGTTGTCAGGTAGTTCACCTTGGCGCGTTCGAGCTGGATCTCGTGAATGGAACGCGTCAGGCTGGCTCGGCTTGCCGCGTTTCGTTCGATCAGATAGTCCGTAGCCGTAATGACGCCGTTTTCCAACTGGCTGCCGGCATTCTTTGCAATGCGGTTGCGAAGCGCCACTGCTTGGTCGTCTCGCTCGAGCAGCTCCTGGTACTTGCGGATGTCGCTGAGGTCCTGCTGCACGGCGATTCGGATTTGTCTGGAGAATAATTCTTCTTCGGCGTCGACGAGCTCAGCCTCGAGGCCCAAGATGGAGCGTTCACGGCGAGCCTTGCTCCAGTTCCACGGACTCCATGTGAACCGTACCCCCGCCGAGTAGAACGGCTTGAAATCCGTCTCGAAGAAATTCAGCCCCGGCGGTCTTCCGACAGCCGTCTCAGCGAAGAGAGATAGCTTTGGTCGCAGGCGGCTCGTGGATAGTGACGTCCTTGAGAGGAGGCTGGCTTTGCCTGTCTCGAAGAGTCGATACTCGGGCCTGTCGCGGCCGATTTCCCCCATCGGCGCCTCCACATCCGGAAGGACTAGAACGGTCTCTGGGTCGAGAGGCCGACCCAGAAGCTCTGCGAGGATTCTGACTGTGGCTTGCCGGTTCGCCTGCGCCTCGACACGCTGTTGCTCGACGCTTATCAGTTCAGCTGCAAGAACGTCGGCGTCGGTCTGCAGCGCCGCACCGTTATCGACAAGTGATTCAACCCGACGAAGTTTCGCAGAGAGATCCGCCTCGATGAGTGCGATATTTTCTAGCTGGGCGTCAAAAAGAAGCACGCCGAAGTAAGCGCTATTGACTTGCTCTCGCACCTTGTGCAGCTCCACCTCCACCTTGCCGGACTCGAGATCTGAGCGGAGCCTTTCGAGTGATTTCAGGTCAGAGGTAACGCCTCCATCGTAAATCAACTGGTCCACTCCGAGCGCAATCTTGTACTGGTCCTGCGGGGGCTGGGAAATCGACGTGCTTGCGCCCGGGATTGCGATCTCGGCTACATCCGAATGGTAGACGGCCTGACCACGAAGCGTCAGCGACGGCAGGTACGCGACACCCAGGTTGTCGATCTGCAGATCAGCTATTGAGCGCTGGACAGCAATCTGTAGTCGCAGCGGGTGGTTTTCAGTCGCTTCGTGGTACGATTGCTCAAGCGTGAGGGTGTCGGGCGTGGCCGAGGAGAGCAGGGCGACTATGATCAGTGTTGTCATGGGTCTACCGGCGGCATGTGGGTACTGCTTTCGCCATCGGGCTGCAGCGACCGCATGAGCATGTCGGACAAGTGTTGCTTTCGTTCCTCGATGAACTGGTCGCGTTGTTCTCGAGCCAGGGGCACCAGTGCCCCCACCGTCGGATAGACGAGGAAGAAAAAGACGCACGAGGAGACGACGGTTATCAGTGTCTGATAAGGATCCACGTGGCGAATCTCACCGCGGGACGCAGCCTCTCTCAAGCGGTCGACAAACAGGCGCAGCGGGGCGTTGGCCGACTGCATCATCGACATGATCCTCGGTGTAGCGCGCTCCCCGCCGGCCAGATGCTCGGTCACCATCAATCGCACCACAGCCAGGTTGCCGTTTACGAAATCGATGTAGTTGCTGATGAACGTTCTGAGCAGCGTCTCGAAGTCGGGGGCGTCCTGGAGGCTGGAGCCGAACGATCGGACGAGTTTGGAGATTACGTACTCGAACACCTTGTCGTAGAGCCCGTCCTTGGTGCGGAAGTAATAGTGGAGGAGGGCCTTGTTGATTCCGGCGAGGTCGGCGATCTCGTGCATGCGTGCACCGTCTTTGCCCTTCATTGAAAATATCTGGAGGGCCGCTTCCAGGATCTTCTCTTCCGTGTCGCGCTCGGCGTCCAGGGTTTTCTGAGGTGTGTCCGACTCGGGCATTCGTGCCACTGACTGCCGTATTTAGATTCAAGTCTAGTCTGACCAGACGGTTTAACTATAAAGTTAAACTAAAAAGACAGCTTAAGTCAAGTCCAGGTTGATACCCTCCTAAATGTGCTCATGGAGCGCCTGAGGCCCGTTTCCTCTATCTTGAGGCGGTTGCTCGAACTGATTACCACTTCACGGCCGCACACTGGTGGGCATTATCATTCAAGCCCGGGACCTGTCCTTCCCGACGCCGCCGACGACACTTTTTGGTCGTGAGGGGCCCTACGTACTGGAGATCGGTTTTGGAAATGGTGACTTCCTCTGTGGGCTCGCATCGGATGAGCCGGAGAGCAACCTCGTCGGCGTCGACACCTCGCCATCGTGCGTAGTCCGGGCACATCGACGGATCGCTCGTCGCCAACTGTCCAACGTCAAAGTGTTCGCGGGAACGGGGGAGTTTGTCGTCCGAAACGTGATCCCAGACGAAGCCCTGGCGCGGGTGTATGTCAATTTTCCTGACCCGTGGCCCAGGCGCCGCCATCAGCACCGACGTCTTCTTTCACAATCGTTCTTCGACCTCTTGGCTCACCGGCTTTCGCGCTCCGGCAGCCTGCTTCTGACCACGGACCATGAAGACTATTGCAGCTTCGCTTGCGAACAGGCTCAGCGTTCCGGTTGTTACCTTTCGGACGAGGAGTCGGCCCCGGTGGAGATTCTCGAAACCCGATGGGCGCAGCGTTGGCTCGAAGAGGGACGCAGAATCCACCACGTCAGGTTCGAAAAGAAAGGACTCCCCGAGACCGAACCCGATCGAATTGAGATAACGGAAATGCGGCACTCATTACTACGCGGCAGCCTGGATGCGATTACGGACTTTGAGAAGTTCGTGGTCAAACGAGACGGAGTGAATGTGGTCGTGAGCGAAGCATTTAGACAGATTGGTGATGACGCGCTGATCTTTCCTACGATTGTTGAAGAGAAAGACCTTCGACAGTTCATCCTGATCGAAGCGCATCCCAGGGGAGAGGAGGTGCTCGTTGGCGTGAAGCGATTCGGTCAGCCGCTCAGCACGCCCGGGGTCAACCGGGCGGTCATGGTGGTGGCGGATTTCCTTGAGCGTAAGGGGCTCGAGATTGTCAGCCGCTCCTACTGATCATCGAACAGGCCGGTCTCCGGCTCCGGTTCGCTTTCGCGCTTCCGGGAAGATGCTAGCGGCACCATGCTGACAACGTTTCGGATCGCACCAACCGTAGAAAACTCCCGAACCTCACGCCCCAGCGCGGAGAACAACTCCATCATGACCAAGCGCTCCTCCACCTCTCCTTTCTCTATGACCATCGAGAGTCGATGCACGGCATAGAGCCCAAGGATAAACGAAATGAAGAACAGGAAATCCCATTGCTGGAAGTTGATCAGTTCGACTTCCGACGCGCCGGTGGGGCCGGCGTAGTTGATGATCCAGTTCAGCTCTCGTTCTACGAAGAAGTCGACCAGGCGCCCTGAGATAAGAGGTGCAACACCTGCGGCTAGCGCGCTGACAACGTTGGTTGCGGCGAGGTAGCTCGTCCCCTCACCGCTTGGTGCCAGCTTAAGTCCGATGTTGCCGGTGGCAAGCGTGATCCCGGCCATAGCCACGCCCATGAAGACGTGCAGCGCCACGAGTAGCGGGAACGTTAGAAAGTGTTTTTCCGGAAGCGTCGTGAACGTCCAGCCGAGGATACAGATGAGACACAGAGGTGCGGCTACCGCGAGGACCGACTTGTGCGTAATGCGATCGGAGAAACTTCCCCAAAGGCGCAAGAACAGAATGTTGACGAGTCTTCCGAGCACGATGAGCGCGATGACCCACGTAAGGTCCATTTCCAACCGTCGCAACATGTACACGGAAAAGAAGGGGGTCGCGAGATAGATTGCGAAATTCCACGATGTAAGAAAGTGAATCAGGTTGCGGAAATTGACGTCGCGGAGCGGCCGACGCAGGGCATCAAAAACGGACTCCGATCTGGGCTCATAGCGGATCTCCGGAATGCGAGCGATGAAGACGACCCCGAGCACGCCGAACAGGAACGCTACCATGAAAACGATGGAGTAGCCAATCTTGACATCGCCGAACAGCTCGGGAGCTGCGTGATCGAGGAAGAGACCTGCCGACATGCTGGCTACCACACCCGCCGCGGTGGCGTAGCTGAACCTTCTACCGAAAAACTTGCCAAGCTGGTCCGAGGGCACCAGCTCGTGTATCCACGAATTCCATCCGCAGTTCGATACCGCCGCAAGAACGGAGGCGATCAGTAGTCCGGTCACCAACATTGCGAGGATGCCGGACGTGGAAAGGAGGAATGGTGCTGCGGCGACCAGTACCCAGGCCAAGCGGCCCGTTGCCGAGGCGACGACGCTGATGAAACGCCGATTTCGTAACCGGTTGACGATCCCGACGGCAGGCAGCTGGGTCAGTTGTGCCAGGTGCGGAATTGCAGCCAACAACCCGATCAGCGTGTTTGATGCGCCGAGCTCAATCGCGAAGGCAACCAGGATCGCGCTGCCGGTCAGGCTCGCCATGGTTTGGCTTGCCATCCCGTCACGGACTACGTACCGGAGTCCCTCCTCCCGCTCCTCGTCGGTCAGGGAATCCTTGACTGGGAATAGTCGGTCTGGATTCAAGGATCGAGAAGCAGTTGATAAGAGTTAGGAGGGGTTGAAGTAAGTTACGCACGAAACGCGAACTCTCTGATGCGGGCGATCGGCCGGCATCTTCACGTTCGACTTACATTGGCGGGGTAGTAACGTTTGTATTGCTGCAACGCAGCAGTCGAACGGACTTGACCACTCTGGCAGCGTTTGTTCACCGCGACAATGAGGACCGTATGCGGCTCCGATGGCTCAAGACCTATTCCCTTATGGTAACCGGAACTGTATTGTTTGCGGTTGGGGGTCCGCTTGCGGTTTGCGCCCAGACAGCACCGTTTTCGGCGTCTGAAATCAAGCGTTTCATCGTTGACTTCAAAGAAGACCCGCGCGGCCCGTTTCAGGCCATCCGCTGGTTTTGCCCGGACGGGTCAGTAATCGGCGCAAGGGAAAGATGCGAGCAGCCGGGAGGCATTCAGCATGCTCTGCACAAGAACGTCGTGGCGCGTCTGCAACTCCGAAATGGCGTTTACCTCGGTCAGATATTGGCCGGTACCTCGAACGAGGCTTTTCTCGACCAGCCGAACTACTTCTCTCGCCTCAAGCAGTACCAGCTGGAGCAGTTCCTGGTTGGGGTCGACGATGGATGGATTCTCCGAAAGGCTCGTTTCTATCGGGGCGCATATCAGGCCGAGGATGAGGAGGCGTGGGGCAAACAGTTCCTTCAATGGGCTCTGGGTCGAGACGCGCTTGTTGCGGAACGCTTCTTTACCCTGCGCGAAGCTACCCGCAACCTCCCCCACGAAGCTGCAGACAATCTCGTGCAGCGCATTCGGGCGGTTTCGAGAGAGATTTCGGACGAGTATCCGGCTTTCCTCGACCTGCGTGTGAAGATACACGGCCAGCCCGCGGCCTCCGACACGGCGCGCGTGCTCGCGTTCCGGCAACAGCATGCGCGGAAGATGCCGGCAACTGTAGCGGGTAAGATGGACAGGCTGGTCGCGGACTTGAGGACACAGTACGCAACCGATCATTGGGCGCGGCTGCGGTCGCTCGCCGGACAACTTCCCGCTGCATCACGAATCCGTGCCGACATCATCGCTTTCGATGGGCAGAGCCGCTCGGTCGACGAGCAGGTTCGATTCCTTGGTGATATCCTTGCGCAGGTTCGAGAGAGTACCGACGAGTTTCGCCGAGGCAGTGAAAGGCTGAAGTTGCTCGACCTCTCACTCTCAGCGGAAAACCTTCTATTCACCTCGGTAAGTGAATGGCAGCCGAAGACGGTCGGTGAGAGTGTCAGGAAGGCTCGCTCATTGATCATGGCGGCCTACGGAACCGGTTTGCTCGAGAAGTGGGAGTGGCTGGAGCTGCGGAGTCGACTCGACCGCGCGGCGGCCGTAGAGTCCTTTTCGGTCGATGAGTTTGAGGCCTTAGTGGGTCTGGTGCGAAGTGCTGTCGAATGGGGCATCGGAATGGTGACCGCCGCGTTCGGCGAAGTGGTCGACTTATACCATGAATTCGAGCCGCTTGCCGACGGATTCCTCGACGATCGAATGCGCTCGACCGTGCTGCTGCCGCTAGGCGACGAGCTAGGCCGGCTCAGCGATCTTGTCGCAGCTCGCTCAGGTCGAAAGAGTCAACTGATGGGCCTTCCATCGACGGCGGGAATTCGGGGCCTCAACGCGGGAATCGCGGTCGGGGAGTTAGTGGTCGTCCCCGGATCCGCGGAGAATCTGGATTTCAGTCCGAACAAGATCTACGTCGTGGGACGAGCGCCGGCAGACCTGAAGCCGGTCGCGGGAATCGCAACTGTCTCTGAGGGCAACGTGGTCTCACACGTGCAGCTGCTCGCGCGAAATCTCGGGATCCCGAACGCGGTTGTTTCGCCGCAAGCGCTTCGGCAGCTGGAGCAGATGTCGGGTCGCCGGGTGTTCTATGCGGTTTCGCCTGGAGGTGTTGTGCGTATGAAGCCGGCGGACCAGATGAACGCAGAGGAGAGAGCACTTGTAGAGGAGCGGAAGCGCTCGGAGGAGCGAATCGCCGTACCCGTCAACCGACTCGACCTCGAGAACACGCGACTCGAGAGCCTCGACCAGCTCCGTGCGAGCGACTCCGGAACTATTTGCGGTCCGAAAGCGGCGAACCTGGGACAGCTTAGCAGTCTGTTTCCCGAACAGGTTGCACCCGGATTCATTGTCCCATTCGGTGTGTTCAGACAGCACATGGATCAGCCGATGCCGGCAGCCGGACAATCGTATTGGGAGTTTCTAAGGGACACGTTCCGTCGTGCCGCAGAGAGAAGAGAGCGCGGACACGCCGAGGCCGAAGTCGAGGCCGAGATTCTGTCACGGCTCGCGACGCTGCGTGACGCAATCGGCCGCATGCCGCTGCTGGCTGACTTCGTCGCCGAGCTTCGAGGACGCTTTCGGGCCGTTCTGGGTGGTCCCATTGGCTCGGTTGCGGTGTTTGTTCGGAGCGACACCAACATGGAGGACCTGAAGGACTTCACCGGCGCGGGACTGAACCTGACCGTGCCAAATGTCTTGTCGGAAGACGACATTCTTCAGGCGATTCGTCGGGTCTGGGCCTCTCCTTACCGCGAGCGCGGGTATGGCTGGCGGCAGAAGTACCTCCTGAATCCTGAAGATGTCTACCCCTCTCTCCTCATACTGCGGAGCGTCAACGTTCAGAAGTCCGGTGTCATGATTACCACCGGCATATCCTCTGGGCGCCGTGAGGACGCAACGGTCGCCTTCAACCGAGGAGTCGGTGGTGCCGTCGACGGCCAGGCTGCTGAAGTCTATCTATTGACCGGGAATGGCACTCTGCTCGAGTCACCGGCGCGCGAGCCGCGGTATACGACACTCCCCGCGAAAGGGGGTGTTGAAAAGAGAATCACAGCGTTCAACGAGAGAATTCTATCGCCTTCTGATCTCGAGGCCCTGAGGGGGCTTGCGCTCCAGATCAGACGCAAGCTTCCGGGGACGCCTGGGATCGAAACAGAAGGACCATTCGACGTTGAACTGGGTTTTGAAGGCGGTCAGATCCGGCTTTTCCAAACGCGTCCGTTTGTCGAAAACAAGTCCGCCGCATCGACTCTTTATCTGACGGCCATGGATAAACGAACCGCTTCGGGAGGCCGAATCCGCATGTCGGATAGCCTGGCGGCCAGCGGATCCGGCTAGGCGTTGGCAATCGGCAAATTGCAGTACTCAACAGACGGTGATAGACATATGCGTAGCGCAACCATCTCAATTCTGCTGGTCGCGTTTGCGATACTGGGGGCGACGGCACCGTATCCACTGGACGGCTTTGACTATACCGGCATACGCAGGCTTCTCAAGACGCAATTGGTCGCGGAGGGCAAGCTGCCGGGCAGGAAGCCTCCGCAGGGTGCAATGAAGACGTTCGGGGAGATTTCTCTTACGCTTCCGGGACGTGCGTCCGAGCCGCTCTCTGAGCTTCCGGCACCGGATCAGTCCCTCACCGCCAAGTTGACGCGACTTTTCCCGGGGAGAGACGCCAGCTACTCGGTCGCGATTATTGACATCACGCCGGGCAGAGAACATCGTTTGGCCTTTCACAAGGAGAAGAACCGATATCAGCCGGGCAGTGTTGGCAAACTTGCGATTCTCGCAGGGCTCTTCTCCGAGTTGCATCGCATATTCCCCAGCGACACAGATGCGCGGAGGCAGCTCTTGAAGAACCGCATGGTCACCGCCGGGCCGTGGGTGCGCTCTAATCATCATACGATTCCTGTCTACGACCCGGCAACGCGAAGATTTTCATCGAGGGCGGTAATGGAGTCCGACACGTTCTCGCTGTATGAGTGGGCCGACCACGCCGTTTCGGCGAGTTCAAATGCTGCTGCAAGTGTTCTGTGGAAAGAAGTTGTATTAATGCGGGCAT
>JAHHLP010000156.1 GCA_018679295.1 Rhodothermia bacterium | reverse complement strand
CACCTCAACGGTATCGGATTCCGGACCCTCTGACGACCACGACACTGTGGACTCGCCAGACCACCTTGCTCCTGCGACGGGCTGATCGATCTGAATCGCGTCTGTTACAACGCGTTGTTTCGAGAAGAGCCAGCCGGCAAGCAGCGGATGATCATACCAAACGTTCCACGGTCCGTGTCCAACACGTTCGGCCGCCGTGTAGATTAAATCCGCATGAGCGTCGATCGCGCTAGCGAGCTCCGAGCCCGGTATCACACCGGCGCAATCGAAATTAATCTGTTGTACAGGCGCCCGCCGACAGTCGGTATAGATCACGTCTCTTCCCGCATCCTCCATGTTCTGCACGATTCCTCGCGCGCCGAAAGGTCGGACCACGGTATCCGACTCGCCATGAAAAGTCCAGATCGGAACATGGAGAAGACGGCTTGCCTGCGTCGGGTCCGCGTTGCCGCTCATGGGGATTGCTGCTGCGAATCGATCGGGCAGCCGTGAGATCAGGTCCCACGTTCCGTGACCTCCCATCGATAGACCAGTCACGTACACACGTTCAGGGTCGATGTTGAACTCTCTGGCCAGCGAATCCAGTATCGCCAGCGTTGTGAGCTCCTCCTGATTGAAGTCGGATTCGTCCACGGGCAAGTCGGCGGTCCATCTCCCCCCCGGCGGTACCTGCGGCGCAACGACGAAAGCAGGGTTCTCGGCTTGATTTTCAGGGTCGGCCCATGAGGTAGCGAGCCGATGGGGAACGATGTGCCTTTCGTTGTCCGTGCCCCGCTCTCCAGCGCCATGCAGGGCCAATACAATCGGGTACTTCATCCCCGCGTCGTAGTTGGCCGGCACGAACAACCGGTACGGAAGCGTGAAGCCATCGAGCGTATGCGAGCGCTTTTCGAACTGGTCGACAATAGTCTGCTGGCCGAAAACACCCGCAACGAACACAACGTTGAGAATCACGAATAGTAACCGTCTCATAGAGCCTCGGGAACGAGTCGTCAAATATTCATTGGGGCTCTGTGGTAAGGTAGCGATTTGCGACGCTCGGTATGAGCGCTTCCGTCACCCCGGAAGGGTAATCGTGAAAACGGCGCCGCCTTGTTCGTTGTCGTCCAGTGTCAGCGAACCACCATGTCCCTGTGTCACGATTTCGTAGCTGAGCGACAGGCCCAGCCCGGTGCCCGCTCCCATCGGCTTGGTCGTAAAGAAGGGCTCGAAGATCTTGTATCGCGTCTCCACGGGGACGCCCGGCCCGTTGTCGCTGATGCTCACCTCGACGAAGTTTCCTTTGCGCACGGTCTTTAACTGAATTATCGGGGTAAAGTCAGGCTCCGACTCCTTGCGCAGCTGAAGGGCGTCCAACGCATTATTTAGTAGGTTGACAAAGACGCGTCCCATCTCCTGGGGAACAACCTGGACCATTCCCACCAACGGGTCGTAGTCGGTCTCAAACATCACGTTGAAGGTCGAATGGCGCGCGCGCATCCCGTGATACGCAAGGTTCGCGTACTGTTCGAGCAGTGCGTTCAAGTCAACGGCTGAGCGCTCGCCGGCCTGACCCCGCGAGTGGTCCAGCATACTCTTCACGATGCCGTCGGCCCGCGACCCGTGTTGGTTGATCCTGCGGACATTGTCTCTGAGGTCGCTGATCAGCCCCTCTACTTGCATTCGCTGTTCGTCCGTCAAACCTGCCTCACTGGCCTCGTCCAGCTCCAAAGCAAGTTGATCAGTGAGTTCGACAGAGAGTTCAGCAAAGTTGTTGACGAAATTAAGAGGGTTCTTGATCTCGTGGGCGATTCCAGCCACGAGCTGTCCAAGCGAGGCCATCTTGTCTGCGTGAACGAGTTGGTCCTGCGCCTGTGTGAGCAGGTTCAATGAATGTTCAAGTTCCCGGGTGCGGTCGGCGACTTCCTGCGCCAGTCGTGTATTGTGCTCACGGATCTGCCGAATCCTTAACTGATAGACGCCGACCGCAAGCCCAACCAGGAGCAAAGTCAGTCCGATCCGGAACCACCACGTCGCCCATACGGGAGGGTCGATGACGATTCTGATCGCCGCTCCTTCCTCGTTCCACACGCCGTCACTTGAGCCGCCCCGAACACGAAACGTATAGTCACCGGGGTCAAGGTTGGTGAAGCGTGCCTCCCTTATGAAACTGGTGGCGGTCCAGTTCTCCTGATACGGAGTCATCAGGTATGAGTATTGATTGCCCTCCGGGCGACGGAAGTGCAGCGCCGCAAAACCAAACGTCAGGTCGTTTTGCGAATGCGTGAGAGTTAGCGTTTCGGTTTCTGTGATAGAAGCTGACAGTGGCGAGTCGTGACCCGGGCGGACTTGCTGCCCGAAGAGAAGTAGATTCGTCAAGGCGATCTGGGGTGGCGCCGGACTGCTCACCGGAGCGATGTCAGAGGGCACAAAAACATGGAAGCCATTTCGGCCGCCGACAAACATCGTCCCGCGGGAGTTTTGAAAGGCGGAGCCGCCATAGAACGGTTCTGCGGGAAGTCCGAACTCTGCGCCAAACGAGTTGAAAGATTTCCTGATTGGACTTAGACGCGTGAGACCCCTATCGGAGCTGATCCAGATGTTTCCGTCGACGCCCGCCTCGACGCTCAGGATTCCATCGGCAGGAAGCCCGCTGTTCTCGGTCGTGAATCGCTCGAAGGAGTCGGTAGCGGGGTCGTACCTGTTGAGGCCACCGCTTTCGGTTCCGATCCACAGATGGCCTTGCGAATCTTCAGCAATGCTCGTGACGATGTTGTCACCGATGCTCGTCGAGTCGTCAGCGCTGTAGACGAACGTCCTGAAGGAGTCACCGTCGAAGCTGCTCAGTCCTCCGTCCGAACCCACCCAGATAACACCACGGCCGTCTTCACGTATACAGCGGATGGAGTTCTGACCCAGGCTCGCGGGATCGCCCGGGTCGTGCGTGAACATCTGCAATGTCCGGCGAGACGGATTCAGACGCCCCAGTCCCTGAGCGGCCGTGCCGATCCATATGTCACCGCTACTATCCTCGTGGAGGGCCATCACCGACGCAGTCGTTAAGACTTCCAAACCTTCACCGGTCAAGTGCTCCAATCGTCTTGCATCGGGTTGGTATCTGTACAGTCCCTGCTCCCAGGTTCCTATCCACAGCGCACGTTCTCGATCTACCAGGAGTGAGTGTATCCGCGCGTCACGAAGGGACCGGGGTTGCTCGCCGCGATAACGAAGGCGATCGCCTTCGGCGCCGGGTGCGCTCATGAGGTGGAGACCGCTGCTGGTTCCGATCCACAGGTCGCCGCCGCGGCCCTCAGCAAAGGCCCTGGTTGCGTTGTCGAAGTCGGTGGGACCCGGATGGTAGTAGTCAAAATTACCAATCGCTGTATCCACCTTGTGCAAACTGCCAAGGGTACCGATCCAAAGGGTTCCGTCACGCGATTCAAAGATGGTCCAGACACGGTTTTCTCCGAGGCTGTTCGGAACGTCCGGATCACCCTCGTAATGCATCAGGAGATTTCGAGCCGGATCGTACCGGTTTACACCACCGTTGACAGCGCCGATCCAGATGATGCCCGAACGATCCTCAAAGATGAAGTTAACGCCGCCTCTCCCCGGGTCGTCGCGTAGATGTGGCCGGCTGAGCGCGGTAGGATTGTTCGGGTCGTAAGCGTGTCGGGTAAATCGTCCTGACTTGCGATCCATGGTGTGCAGACCGTCTCCCCATGTACCGACCCAAAATCGACCGTTTGAGTCCTCAAGAATAGCGCGCACCTGGCTGTCGATCAGACTTGTGGGATCTCCAGGCTCGTGAACGTAGTGTGTAAAGGAGTCGGTGTCGGGGTCGAACCGGTTCAAGCCGCTTCGTCCATATGGTGGATCAGAGGGGCTCCCCGTCCCAATCCACAACGTTCCGCCGCGATCCTCATAGAGAGCACGCACCTGATCGTCGCTGAGAGTCGAGGAATCGGATGGGTCATTTTGATACCTCCTAAACGTGCCGGTCTTCCTGTCGAACAGGTTGAGTCCACTATGCGTCCCTACCCAAAAGCGACCGTCACTTTGTTCGTGCATGACGGTGACGATGTCGCCACTGATGCTTGTCGAGTCGCGGGCAACATTTTGATACGCTGTAAAAGTCTCCAATTCTGGGTCGAAGAGATTCAGCCCGCCTCCATAGGTGCCCACCCACAGATTGCCATCGGAGTCAACGTAGAGGCTCTCCACCCACGTCTTGCTGAGTGACCCGGGATGATCAGGATCGCTAACGAACGTTCGCACTTCGTAGCCGTCAAATCGGTGTAGGCCGCCCCACGTGCCGAACCACATGAAGCCTCTCTCATCCTGCGCTATACTGGTCACGTAGTTTCCATAGGCGCCGCCCGGCAATGGCACGCGGCCGAAGATGAGTTCGAAGTCCTGCGCGGCCACGCCGCGACTCCACATGAACAGGAGGAGTACCACAGCCGCTCCACCAACTGACTGCAGGCGTGACGGTAAGTACAATGCAGTGCTTGTTGGACGGGCCTTCACTATTGAGCGGCTGCCGCTAGAATGGATTCTATTGCTGACGAAACAGCGCCCGGGACGTCGGTGAATCGAACGCTGAACTCACCCCTCTCGGGCACCAAGGCCACTACCTTTCCGTAGGTTTCGCCCAGCTTTTCACCAGGCGCCATCGCCGACATGTCGATTCGCAGATTCGACATCTGCTCAGCGGCGCAATCGGCGCGAATAACGGCAGTCGACGAGGATAGTGAGACGACGTGGCCCGCGCACGTCTCTTCGCTGACTACCTTTCCGTCAAGCAACGTGATTTCGCAGGGCACGGGGCTCGCGAGTTCGACGACTGCGTCTGCCTCGGCCGGCAGCGACAGGTTGTAGGGTGGACCGACACCTTCGAGCTCCCACAGGCGGATCGGGTCAGTAAACCCCTTTGCCATCAAGGTCAGCTGCTGCCCGAATCGACCCACGTGACCGGCAATGTCGACAACGTCTTGACTTGCCAGAATCTGGCCACCTACGGTCGATGATTCGATTCGGCCCACGAGGTTTACGTGGCTTCCAACCGCGGCGTACTTCGCCCTCCTCATCGATCCGATGTTTCCGACGATTACATCTCCGGCGTGCAGCCCGATTCCCATTTCAAGATCCCGTACCCCGAGCTGTTTCATTTCAGCATTGACGCCTTCCATGCCGAGTTGCATAGCCGTAGCACAGGCGACTGCGCGGACAGCGTGATCGTCGTAGGGAATCGGAGCGCCGAAAACAACGAAGATGGCATCGCCAATGAACTCCAGGATGGTGCCACCATGTTCGGCAATTATGTCGGCCATCCTGCCGAGATAAACGTTGAGCATTCGGACCACCGTTTCGGGCGAGACCCTCTCCGCTATTGTCGAGAATCCTCTCAGGTCCGACATCAAGAGGCTTACGTTTCTCTGCTCACCTCCGAGTTCGAGTGTCTCCGGCCGTTCAAGGAGGGAGCGAACGACCTCGTCTGAGAGGTAGCGCCCAAAAGTCGCGCGCACGAACTCGGCTTGCTTCTGCTGACCAGCCGCATTGAGGGCCTTTTTAATGGTTGTCCTCAAGTCGTCCAATCGCAGCGGCTTCATCAGGAAGTCGAACGCGCCCCGATTCATAGCTGTCCGGATGTTATCGATGTCGCCGTAGGCGGTCACGACAACTGACTTCAGGGGGCGGTTCAGGTCGCTCGCTCGGGCGAGCAATGTCAAACCGTCCATCCGAGGCATCTTGAGATCGGTCAGCATGACGACAACTGACGAATCGTGCTCGAGAATGTCGAGTGCCTCGACGCCATCACCGGCAAAAGCGATCTCGTACTCGCCGGCGTCTACGTACTGCCGGAGACCCTGCCGGATGAGCGGCTCGACGTCCGGCTCATCATCGACGGCGAGGATTTTGGCGGGGGATTTCACGAAAGACTATTCAATCGATAGATCAATGCACCTTGAAAGAGGTTACGAGAACCGTCCGCAAAACGCTAGAGTGGATTCCCCCACGATGGACATCGACCCACGACGTGGCTCGACCCATGACGCCGGTACCTTTCCCCTACCGTGCCGTTCACTGCCGGGGTACGAGTTCCTTCAGCCGCTCGTCCCAGTTGAGGACGAGATCAATCTGATCGAGTGTCTCACTGCCGCCCATGCGATCGACGATAATAATGTCTCCGGTAGACGGATCGACCGTGAAGTCGAAGTATGGCGAAGCGTTGTAGAGAAGGCGCTCCGGACCGGAAACGCGGACCCCTCGGGTGGTACTGACAGGCACTGCCAACAGCTGATCGTTCGCGACAACGTAGACCTCGCGCCCGTTCGAGGCCCAAAGGGGTCGCGTGTACTGCGCCCCGAGAAGCCAGGGTCCACGGCCATCGATTCCGACAGCATATACACCCCTGCCCGCTTGCTCGACCCACGCATTATCGAACACAATCCACTTGCCATCGGGCGATACGTTCGCGGACGCGACCTTCAGACCAGGAACCGTGCGAATCGACACCAATTCGTTCAAATCAACGATCTCCAACGCGCCCAGATCAGATCCCCTGGGAAACGCGGATACTATTCCCAGTTGGTCATTGTCGACCACATCGAGAAGGATTTCAAAGGAGTCAAGGCCAAGCTGAATAGGTTCCGGGGGGCTCGAACCATCCGCGGGTTGACGATAGATGCGTGTGCCGGTCCCTGGTGTACCCCTGGTGTAAAACACAAACTCGCCGTTGTGGCCGAATAGCGGCGCGAAAGCTGGAGCAACGGCTTGCGGCAGAGGCGACATCCGACCTTGATGGAGTAGGCCTATGACCGGAATGGTCTCGGGGGGGCTCATGTAGAGGAGCCATTCACCATCATCCGAGACCGACAGGCCTCCGTTTGTGTTCACGGGAGAGCGCAACGGACTAAGCTCTCCTGTTTCCGGCTTCAGCCGAGAAAGAGCCATCTGAGGCTGTGCAAACGAGTTCGCGACACCGCCTGTAGTGACAAGGTCTCCCCGACTGTTCATGCCGAGTTCCCAGTACCCTCGTTCGGAGAGAACAAGAACGGCGGGGCCGCGGGTCGACATGGTCTTGAGATCGAACGGCTGCGCGTAAACGTCTCCGCGATACGACGTAGTGTGACTGGCCTGCTCGGTGAAGATGATGTGCCCCGAACCCACGTATCGAGCCGCAATACCATTTGGCTGAAGGTACTCGATTCTACCGGACTCCAACTCGAGAACGCCGACGCTCCTTTCTCGGTCTTTTATGACCGATACAAGCGCGTGAGACCCACCCGGAAGCACCTCGGGATGTTCAATGACAAGGCTGGTGTCAGGAGGCCTCCACAAGATCTCCGAATTCTGCGTGACCCGACTAATACGTTCAACCCGATCCTCATTTCGGTACATCACCCATTCATTGTCGATCCACGTAGGCGTCTCTCCAACGTCGGCCAGCCGGGCCGGCGAGCCGTCCGGAATCCGTACGATCGACAAGCCCGAGGCATCCTGTTCGAAAGCGAGCCAGCGGCCATCGGGCGAAAAGCGGTTGATGCGAACGTCCGCATCCTCAACGATGCGTCTGATCGAACCGTCCGTCATATCGTACAGCAGCAGAT